>NZ_JBFULL010000007.1:0-225531 GCF_056400345.1 Microbacterium sp. P5_B6
GTTCGGTGACCAGCTCCTGCCAACGTGTGAGGAGATCGAGAAGACTCACCTCGTCGGCAGCGAGATCGACGGCTGAGCGAATCTTGTCCACGGCCGCGCGCTTCGAATTGACCGGAACGTGGGTAATGTCCCAACCGAACACCTGGTCGCGATGCGCGCGAACGGTCTCAGAGGACTGCACGGCCAGCAGGTAGCGGAGCTCCCGCGGGGCGCCGGTGACGAGGGAGACCAACTGGCGAAGTGGTCGCACCCATTCGAGCCACCACTCGACGATCGTCAACGGCGTCGAAGAGGTGAGGCGCACCACTGGCCCGAACGCCATCGTGAACTCGTAGAAGTCCAGCGCCCGAACGGTGTAGTCGTACCCGAACGTCATCGAGTGATTGCCGGCGCTCCAGGCGAGCTTCGCGTTACTTCCCACGGTCGCGGACCAGACAGGCTCGTCGCCGGCCTTGCGCGGCATATGTACGTGCGAGATCGGAGCGATGCCGGCCACGGACTCGAGCCCCTCGATCTGGAGCTCGATGGATGAGTACTTTCGGTGCTCCGTGGCGTCGAACTTGTCGAGCGATAGCACCGCGAATGCGCCCCTAGCGCGCCCTTGTGTCTCGAAGAAGTAGTCAAGCTGACCGTTCATGAGAGCGACATAAGCGCCGCTCGAGAGCCGACCCGTGAACGTCTCGAAGTCGTGTCGCTGTGGAAAGGAAGCTACGCGGCTCCCGTTCTCCGCCTGCCACACGATTGGCATCGCGCCGTGAAGAATGCCGGTCGGGTACTTGCCCTGCTCGAGGGTCAGGAGCCCAGGGATCTCGAGCTCGCCCCCGAGGTGATTTGGTACGTCCCAGGTGGCGAGATACTCGCCGGTTTCGAAGGGAAGCTTGATAGCGGTGGGTTCGACACCAGCGCTCATGATGTTCCTCCGTTACGCGCCGCAGCAAGCATTCGCTGGACGGGCGCTGGCAGCAGCTCCATGACCGAAACCTCGTGGACGAGTCGGGCGAGGTTCGCCCAGACCTCGGTGCGGACGTTGGCCGGACTGGTCCCATAGATGCGGGCAAGTGCCACCTCGACATCGTCCACTGCGCCAGGCTGGCGCGGTTCGGGTGTGCCTCGATCACCCGACGGATGGTCGGTCTCGGTGAGGATCCGACCCAGAGGGATCGGGGCAACGAGATCGGGGTTCCTCATGCTCGCAGCATTGAGAGAGAACCAGCATCCAAGCTCAACCGCGCGTGCTGTCTGTGCTGGCGTCCCGCGCCACCAGTGAAGAATCGCACCGCGGGTGGGCGTTTCAATTAGCGCATCCAAGACGCGACCCGGAGCACCACTGCTGTGGATCGAGGTGATGCGAGGCCGGACTGCGAGCTCCGTGAGCACCGCACGGAAGGTCGCCTCCTGCTGCGAGACGGTCACCTTGGATCGCCCCTCGAGCCCGACCTCGCTCACAAATGCGGTCTGTGAGATCAAATCAGCGAATCGCTTTCGATCGAAGCCACGCTGGGCGGCCTCGACGCCGGGGTGACACCCGACGCCCCAGATCGTCACCGGGTCGCGGCGTTCGTGGGTGAGGGCGAACTCGTCCAGCGACCGCGTGGCGACGAACACGACCGCGCCGAGCCGTTCGAGATCTCGCGCCGGGATATTCGGCTTGACATGGGCATGCATGTCAAGCGGTGGGAGGGATGGGCTCATCCGAGGATGCCTCGCAGTTCGTCAACACCGAGTCCGCAGAGTGCCAACGCATCCTGCGCGGCATAACCTTCCGGCAGCGACATCGCCATCACGTCGCGCGGGCGAACGCCGCGGTCGACGAAGTCACGCATCGGCTCCACAATGCTCTTGCCATGGACGAACTCATCGAACCGGCCGGCCCGGTCGTCGACGAGGTAGGTCGTGGCGTCGGTGACGCCCGAAGCGGTGAAGGCAGATTGCCGAACCAGGCATCCAAAGCAGACGCCGCAGGATGATCCCGCGGGCGCGCCGCTAAAGCGGCCATCGGTGTGAGAACAAGAGTTCGTGGCGCTCAGATAGCGCGAGGCCRCATCGACCCCAACACGAGCTGCGAGACGTCGGAACATCTCGCCCTTGGTGATTGCTTCAAAGGGGTTCTCGAGCGCGCCGTGGCCACCGGCCGCCTTCACGAGGGCACTGAGTCCTCGAAGGAAGCGCGGGTGGGTGGTGTGGGTAGACAGAGCCCCCCGCCGATCCGGTCCGAGTGGTGGGTTGAGCGACGCGAACCCGTTCTCCGGAATCCACAGCGTGGACTGGGCGCGCTCGGCGACCGCAAGGCCGAGCGCCAGGAAGAGGAATGATCGCGAGCGTGTGGACGATTCGTCCTTGAAGTTGGTGCCGTCGAGCCGCCGCGCCCCGCGACTCAGGTGGAATTGGTGATGCACCTGCTGGCGGTTCGGGGCTAGCTGTCCGATCGCCGTCACGAGATCACGCTGGACAGGCGAGATTGCCGTCGAGCTGAAATGCGATACGAGCGCCTGCGAGCCTCCCGCGGCAATGTCAAGCGCCGACATGAGCGCGCCGACCGCAGAGTCCGCGCCACCACTGAGGAGCACGGTGCGTGCGTGATGCTGGCCTTCAAGCGGCAGTGAGGGGATGGCCGGCGCGGGTGCCTGGCAGAAGATGAACCGCCAGTGGTCCCCCGTCAGGAAACCGATCAGAGTCGAGAGGTCCTCGGTGCGTGCCTTCCATACATCGGGACTCCCGACCTCGACAGTCAGGTCGAAGTCGCGTGCGTTCCAGCTCGAGCCCCCACGCTCGCGAAGAATCGAGCGGTCAGCAGCGAGCACCGCGAGGGCGATTCGAACGAGGTCGACATTGATCAGGTTCACCGCGCCGAGCTCGGCGAGGTGCGGGCCGGTCGAGCCGGTGAAGGTCGTGGGTCCGCTGGTGCTCCAGAGGAACACCTCGTCGAAGTCCCCGCTGGCGAGCGCTGCGTCCGCGGCGGAGCCCGAGAGGGTGAGGATCAGCCGGCTCATGATTCCACTCCGAAGATCACGCCGATATCCCTGATGCCTATCTCGATAGCAGTGGCCATCTCTTGCTCGGTCGCACCGGTGGCGCTCAGATCAGCCTGGGCCGCATACTCGGCGGCGACATCGCGGATCTGCTGCTCGACACTCTGCCGTTCGGCGCGACTGGCGCCCTTCTCGTAGAGGGTGGATGAGATCTCCGTGAGTGCCGTCTCAGCGATGGTCGTTTCGATGGTCTTGCGCACGACCTCCTCGGGCGAGGGTGCCCGGTCAGCGGGATGCTCGAGGATCCAGGCGACCACCTCAGCGACGATGTCGCGGGCTTCGGCATCAGCCAGCGTGCTGTCCGCCTGCGCCTCGAACGCTGCCTCGACGATCTTGATGCCGATGGCCACGGGGTCGCCGAGCGCCTGAAGCTGGTCGTAGTTGAGGCCTGCGCGCTCGAGAGTTGCGCGGTCGCCGGCGGAGTAAGCAAGGGCCAATCGACCAGCTCGACCCGCGGCGCGCGACATCCGCCCAACCGAACGGGTCACCCCGCCAGAAGAACGCCCACCGCCGCCACCGCCGCCTCCCCCCGCACCGCCGCCGGGTCCGTCGCCACCCCCGCCGCGGGAGCGGAAGAGAAGCCGGATGGCGGGTCCGAGATCGATCGTCGGCCCGGGTGCGCCTGGGGCGCCCTGCGGATTCTGCGCGCCGCTGTTGCCCTCGCTGCCGTCAGCGCCGGACGCTCCATCGTCACCAGTAAAGCCACCTCCGTCGCCCTCGAGCCAGGCTGCGATGTTGTCGCGGAGATCCTTGGCGTCGGCGCCGCCACTCCCGCCGAACGAACCGCTCGTTCCCATCAGGCCCAGCCCTTCTCGACGACCGCGATCGCCTTCACAACAGGATCGGCAGTTGCGCCGGCCTTCCACGAGGCGAGGACAGGTCCATACGTGTCCTTGTCGAGGAGGCGAAGCTTGACGACCGTCGCCGCCTCGACGTCCACACCACGCACCGATCGAAGCGCCGCGACGACGTCAGGCGCCACAACCGGCTGGGTAAGTGCGAGACGAAGCAGACTCTCCACCGAGTACTTCTGAATGGAGGGTTGGTCACGAGTACGTCGACCAAGGAAGCCGACGAGAGTGCGCGCATCCGCCTCCGGCAGGGCCTGGAGCGCCGCATCGGTGATGCCCGAGCGATCCACCTTGAGTGAAGAAGTGAGAGCGGATGCGAGATCACGAAGGCGTTCGGGCAACCCGGAGTCGATGACCTCGATCTTGGCGAACGACGCGGCGAGGTACAGGTACCCCGAGATATCCGTGGCATCGAGGGTTGGCGGCAGCTTCGCCCACCGGCGCAGGGTGTCACTGAATCCGTCGTCGAGGCTTGGTGCGGGCGCGACATCCTCCACGGCCGCGATCTTGAGCTTGGTCTTCACGGCTGGCTTCTCGGTCGTGGCCTCGGCTGGGGCGTCCTCGGCAGGGACCGCAGGAGTTGCAGGGCCGTTCGCAACGAGGTCGAGTGCCTCGAGCTTGTCGCGCAGCTGGTTCGTCGCAAGCCAGTCGAGCACCTGCTCGAAGTCTTGGGTCAGGATGCGCTCGAGCACCATCAGCTTGGCGACGGCATCGGGCTGCAGGTCGAAGCCACGACGCTGAGCGATGCTCTGGCGAACGTTCAGGTCGTTGAGGAACCGCTTGATCCGGCGAGGGTTCCCATGGAACTTCTCGTAGAGGATCGGGGTGAGGCGGGCGGCCGTGACCAGGTGGTCTGCGAGGGGGCTGCCGTCGGGCACCTCGATCGCGTTGAGCCCACCGCCGGAGATTCGGAGCGCATCGCACTGGTCCACGACCCTGCCGTAGGCCTCATCGTCCAGGCTGGACTTCCCGAGCAGGAGGAAGAGATACGCCTCGGTATCGAAGCGGCTGAGCGCGGGAACCGGGATCGTGGTCTGGACGATCTTGTGGAGATAGAGCTTGGCTGGCGTCTCGTCGTCATTAGGGTCTACGGGCGTCTTCAGCTTCTGCTGGATCGCATCCGCCACGCGATCCTCGTCCGCCGCGATCACGAACGACATGCCCTTGGCAGAGAGGAAGAGCCTGATCGCCTCGAGCGTCTCCACGACGGTGTCAGGGAGACAGCGGTCCAGGTCGTCGACGAGGACTACAACGCGTGAGATGTGCTGCAACGCGGGGTCCGCGAGGAGGGCCCGGAACTGCTGATGAAACTCGGCCATGCCCTTCTCGCCCTCGAGGCTCTCCGGGTCGTCGTTGACCAGGTCGAGCACGTCGTCGAAGTTGGGCAGCTGCAGGGTGATGGCGGTGCGCGTGGCCATCTTGACGGCCTTCGTCCAATTCACCTTGCGCACGAGCTTCCGGAATGCCTCGAGCCCTGCCTTGCCAACAGGATCCGCCTCGTTGAACTCACCGTTGAGCGCACGCAGCACCTCAGCGATGAGGCTCTCCTTGGGGCCGATCGCTGGATCGTATCGCCAAGGTTGGGTCGGTACGACAAGCACCTTGCCGTCGAAGCCCTTGGATCGGGCATCGATCTCTTCGACGACAAGCTCGAGCACGCTCGTCTTGCCACTCCCCCAGGCTCCTGACAGCCCGATAGCGATCGGATCGAGGTCGTCGTCGAAGATTGCGTCGGCCACTGTCTCAGCCACCGCACGAAAGGCGAGGAGGTCCTTCTCGGCCGGCTCGTCCGACCAGAGAGGAAATGTATTCGGCTGTGGTGATGTAGTTGTCGTCCCCATTTGCCCCTGATTATGACAGCGGCATACGACAGGCCAAGCCACCAACTCGCGCGCTCGGGACGAGTTGCCCTGGATCGCAGGCGACGATAGGGGGATCGGCGCGGACCCGTCGCGGCGCGTCGCGATTGCCTATGCCGCCAGATCCATGCTCCGGGCCGGAGGGTTCAGGGCCGCGCTACACCCTTGATCCCGAAGCGCCATCAACCATGTCATTCGTCGAGCGCCTTGACCAAGGCATCCTGGGCATCGCTGTAGAAGATGAACGAGACCTTCGTAGCGACCTCGTCGCTGACGTCGAGCAGTTGACGGCGAGCGGACACCGGCAAGAGCAAAGCGGTCGCCCCCTTCTCCATCGCGTGCTCGGCGAGCTGCGCGGCGTTGAGCACCGTCTCGACACCGCCGCCAAGCGACAGATTGCCGACCGCGATCAGCCCCCCTCGCACCGAACGCTGGAGCATCGCTGAGGCCATCGCGAGCAGAATAGGGAGGCCGAGGCCAGCGCCGGTCTTCGCGGCGTCGAGTGCGCGGACCTGAGCAGTGAGGTTGTGCTCGCGTGGGTCGCGGTCCCCGACGAGCTGTCTCGCCTGGGCGATGAGGTTCTGCTCGGCGACCTTGAAGCTCTCGCGAAGCGTGGCGGGCGCGGCTTGGTTGAGGAGCCCACGCGCCCCCGAGCCCGGAGTGTCGGCGGCCTCAATCCGGTAGAGTCCCGGCCCGACGTCGCCACTGCCTTCAGAGATCGCCCACACCTGCCCTGGGGGCAGCGGATCGAGGCCGATCGAGTCGGGGCTCGCCAGCTCGGGCGTCTTGCGAAACCTCAGCTGTGTGCCGACGCGGAATCCGCGGGGTCCACGGCCTTTGCTCCGCAGGTCGTAGATCGTCTGGACGGAAACCCGCAGCTCGGCGGCAAGCTCGGCCAAGGAGACGTAGTTCCCGGGTGCCGATTCAGAGGTGCCAACGCCATCCATATCTGGAAGGTGCGTGGGCGTTGCCGCGTACCTTCCAGATACTCCGAGAAGGCTCGAAAGCGCGCCGCGACGACTTGGCGAAGTGTCCAGTAAACGACTACCAAACATTCAAACTCCCTGGTCGGGGAGTGAAGATTTGGTGCTTTACCGGGAGTTTTGGTGGACCTGAGGGGACTCGAACCCCTGACCCCCTGCATGCCATGCAGGTGCGCTACCAGCTGCGCCACAGGCCCAGATGCCGCCCCGCTCAGCTCGAGGCAACCCCCCTAGCTTACAACAAGTCGAGGCGATCCTTCGACCACGCCAGGCATCAGTGGCCGGGTTTGACCGGCTCCGGCAGGTCGATCGGGACCACCGGGCAGTCTTTCCAGAGTCGCTCGAGTCCGTAGTAGACCCGCTCCTCCTCGTGGAAGACATGCACGACCAGGTCGCCGAAATCGAGCAGCACCCAGCGCGACTCCTGACGGCCCTCGCGACGAAGGCGCTTGTAGCCGGCTTCGAGAAGCTTGTCTTCGATCTCGTCGGCGATGGCGGCGACATTGCGCTCGCTGCGCCCGGTGACGAGCAGGAAGATGTCGACGAGCGGGAGCGGATCAGAGACGTCCAGGCCGACGAGGTCCTCGCCGCCCTTGGAGTCCGCCGCCGCAGCTGCGAGCTGCAGCATCCGTCGTCCGTTTTCAGTTGCTGTCATCAGAAGACTCCCGTCGTAACAGCCAGGATGAGGACACCCACGAGCGCGAGCGCGAGGACGCCGGCCGTGATCGCGAGCGTCAGCATAAGCTTGCCGCCCTTCTCGGGGGTAGGGGGCTTGATAATCTCGCCGGGCTGCTTCGCCGTGCTGATCGCAGCGCTTGCGGCGATAGGCGTCGGTGAGGAGTGAGCCGGCAGCTCACCGTCGACGAGCACAGCGTCGGTCTCTTTGCCGTCGGCGGTTCCGATGGCGTGACCCGTCGAACCGAGTCCTTCCGGCAGGTTGAACGTGCCGGTGATCAGCACCTCTCCGGTGGCATTGACCGGGGCGACGATCGATCCGCCGTTCGGAATCTGCGACAGGATCAGCGCATTCGGGGTCGCGACCGATCCGCTCGACGAGTGCGAGATGAGCTCGTCGAAGGAGGAAGGGAGCTCGGGCTCGGTCGGACCGTTCCCTGCGAGCAGCGCGGCTCCGAAATCGGGCGCCACGGATCGGGCGGGCTCCTGCTCAGGCTCCTCGTCGGCCTGCCCCTCGCCGAGGTCGGACGACTCTTCCACGATCTCGGCACTGGCGGCCGCCTCGTGAGGAGCCTCCTCGTCGCCGTCGTGCTGCTCGTCGACGCGGTCGTCAGCCGGATCGGCCTCGGCCCCATGTTCCACCGTGGGCTCTTCGACGGCCTCTTCGGCGCTGTCGTCATCGGCCGCAGAGGTGTCCGCGACCTCGGCGATCGGCCCAGAGGTCACTCCGAGAGCTGCGAAGGGATCATGATCGTCCGCCCCCCCGACCGCGGCTTCACGGTCCGGAGTTCCTCCCTCGGTGGACGCCACGTCGGAACCCCCGACCAGCGCCTGGGTGGCGTATGCAGCCGAGAGCTCGGGCGTGATGACGGGCACGGACGCCGTGCGGATCCGCTCCTGCTGGCGCGCCTGCCGACGGGTCAGCGGTGCGACGCCGAGGTCCACGCTCCGGTCGGGAGCGGGCGGCGCAGGCAGCAGCACCGGTTCGGCGGCGCGAGCGAGCGGAGCGGCGGGCGAGGGAGGAATGACGGGCGCGAGGGACTCCTCGATCGGAGGCGGTCCGGCGGGCGCGTCCTCGGCGCGCGCGTTGGCGGGCACCTCGTCGGCGGTGCCGACGGGGGCAGAACCCACGTCGATGATGGGGGTCGACCCCGTGTTCCGGATGTCCCGCAGCTGCTTTCGGGTCAGTTGCGGAGATTCAGGCTGCTCGGGTGTGCTCATTCCTCGCTCCGGTAGAGATGGTGCTTCGCAATGTATTGGACCACGCCATCGGGGACGAGGTACCACACCGGGTGTCCGCGGTGGACACGCTCACGGCAGTCGGTGGACGAGATGGCGAGGGCCGGCACCTCGAGCTGACTGACATTTTCGGACGGAAGACCGTCGATGTTCAGGACATGCCCTGGACGGGAGACCGCGACGAAGTGGGCGAGCTCCCACAACTCATCATGGTCTCTCCAGCTGAGAATCTGCGCTATTGCGTCGGCCCCTGTGATGAAGAAGAGCTCGGCGTGGGGCCTTTCGCGCTTCAGATCGCGAAGCGTGTCGATCGTGTAGGTCATCCCTGTGCGATCGATGTCGACCCGGCTGACGGTGAATCCGGGATTGGATGCTGTCGCGATGACTGTCATCAGATAGCGGTGCTCGCTGGGGCTGACCTCGCTCTTCATCCACGGCTGGCCGGTCGGCACGAAGACGACCTCGTCCAGGTCGAACGACTGCGCGACTTCGCTTGCGGCGACGAGGTGACCATGGTGGATGGGATCGAATGTCCCACCCATGACCCCGATTCTCGGGGCGCGTGTCACCGTCATGCGGTGCGGCTCAGTGGCCGTGCCCCGCCTGCTGCACGTCGTTCGCGTGGGCCCGGGCGTACGCCTCGGCCTTGTGCGCGTGTCGGTTCGCGACGTTGCGGTACGAGAAGGTCACGAGCGCGAGTGAGACGAAGACGACGAGGGCGATGATGCCGAAGCCGACGGTCTCGAGCGCCACGTTCCCGTGGTGCTCCGACTCTTCCGCTGCGAAGGCGATCAACGTGGCGACGGTCATTCGGGCTCCGTTTCGGCATGGCGCCGCGGGTCCGGGCGCTCGGACCAGTCTATGGGGTCAGGCGCGAACCTGCCCGGAGCCCCGGGCGAGCCATTTGGTGCTGGTCAGCTCCGAGAGTCCCATGGGTCCGCGGGCATGCAGCTTCTGGGTGGAGATGCCCACTTCAGCGCCGAATCCGAACTCGCCGCCGTCGGTGAACCGGGTGGACGTGTTCACCATCACGACCGCGGAATCCACTTCGGCCAGGAATCGCTCCGCGTTCGCGTCGTCCGTCGTGACGATCGACTCCGTGTGATGCGTGGAGTAGCGGCGGATGTGCCCGAGGGCCTCGTCCAGGTCGTCGACCAGCCGCATGGACAGGTCGAGCGAGAGGTGCTCCGTGGCCCAGTCCTCGTCGGTCGCCGCCACCACTCCGTCGGCGAGGCGGGCGACGGAGTCGTCACCGTGCACGGTCACCCCGCGCTCCTGGAGCGCGGCGACGACCGGCCCGACGAGGCGGGCCGCGGCATCCCGATGCACGAGCACGGTTTCGACCGAGTTGCACACGCTCGGACGCTGCACCTTGGCGTTCACGACGATGTCACGGGACCAGTCGAGCGGAGCCGTCGCATCGAGCACGATGTGCACGACACCCGCGCCCGTCTCGATGACGGGCACGGAGGACTCGGTCACGACAGTCTCGATCAGCTGGGCACTGCCCCGGGGTACGAGGACGTCCACGATGCCGCGAGCCTGCATGAGGGCTCGTGCCCCCTCGCGCCCGAACTCGTCGACGGACTGGATGGCCTCGGGATCGATGCCGCGGTCGGCGAGGGCGCCGCGCATCGCGTGGACGAGTGCAGCGTTCGTGCGCTCGGCGGCCGAACCGCCGCGGAGGACGACCGCGTTTCCTGATCGAAGCGCGAGCGCTGCGATGTCGACGGTGACATTGGGGCGCGCTTCGTAGATCGACCCGACCACGCCGAAGGGAACGGACACTTTCGTCAGCGCGACCCCGTTCTGCAGGGTGCGCTCGTCGAGCACCCGGCCCACGGGGTCCGGAAGCGCAGCGATCTCGCGCACGGCGGCAGCGAGGGCCGCCACGCGCGGCTCGTCGAGGCGAAGGCGATCCTGAAGCGCGGTCGAGAGGCCGGTGGCCCTTCCCCGCTCCAGATCCTCGACGTTCGCGGCCACGATGGCTGCGGACGCCGCGTCGATCGCGTCGGCGATGGCGAGCAGCGCGTCGCGCTTCTCCTCGTCGCCGAGGAGCCCGATGCCGCGCGCCGCCTCCTTCGCGAGCAGCATGCGTTCACGAGGCGAGGTCGCGGTGGTGGTCATCCGCTCAGTTTACCGAGGCGCCACCAGGCCGGCCGTGCGAAGCGGCCCGGTCGCCGCGGCCGCAGTCGGCTCCGGGTTCGGGTCGAACCACGTGCCGATCTCGGCTCCGGTCAGCGCCTCCCCGACCAGGTCGGCGCTCGTGACGAGCACTCCGATTCCGGATGCCGCAGCCAGGCGAGCCGCCGAGACCTTCGTGGCCGCCCCACCGGTGCCGACGCTGTTGACGACCACCGATCCGAACTCGAAGCCGTGCAGGTCATCGCCGTAGTGCACGCGGTCGATGGGCCGAGCACCTGGCTGGTCCGGCGGCCGTGTGTAAAGGCATTCGATGTCGCTGAGCAGGATCAGCGCATCCGCACGGACGAGCTCGGCCACCAGAGCTGCGAGGCGGTCGTTGTCGCCGAAGCGGATCTCGTGGGTCGCGACGGTGTCGTTCTCGTTCACGATCGGGAGGATGCGCAGTCCGAGGAGTCGTTCCATCGCGCGGCGCGCATTCGAGCGGTGTGTGGGGTTCTCGAGGTCGCCGGCCGTCAGCAGCACCTGGCCGGCGACGATCCTGAAGGGCGTCAGCGCGTCCTGGTAGCGGTAGATCAGGACGTTCTGCCCCACGGCGGCTGCGGCCTGCTGGGTGGCGAGGTCGCTGGGACGCTCATCGAGGAGGAGATACGGCATCCCGGTCGCGATCGCACCCGACGACACCAGGATGACTTCCGTGCCGCGGCCGTGCGCGGCAGCGAGTGCCTCGACGATCGGCTGGATCTTGCCGGCGTTCTCGCCGCTGATCGACGATGAGCCGACCTTCACGACGAAACGACGTGCGCCGATCAGGTCCGAGCGCGCGTGTGCCGTCACTCGTCATCCCCTTCGGCCCAGTTCTGCTGGGCGAGACGCTCCGATTCCAGTTCGGCGCGGGCGTCGGCCTTGGCATCCATCCGCTCGTGATACCGCTCGCGCCGCTCGGAGGTCGTGCGGCGGTTCGACGGATCGATTCGGGCATCCGTACCGCGGGGGGCTGTGATGAGCTCGGCGGCGGAGGTGAGCGAGGGATCCCAGTCGAAGATGACGCCGTCACCCTCGCCGATGACGACCGTCGCACCGGGCGTCGCGCCCGCGCGGAACAGGCCGTCTTCAACACCGAGCTTGGCGAGGCGGTCGGCCAGGTAGCCGACAGCCTCGTCGTTGGTGAAGTCGGTCTGCTGCACCCAGCGCAGCGGCTTGTCGCCGAGGATCCGGTAGAGCGGCCCGTACGAGCCGCCTTCGACACGGATGCGGAAGTCCTCCTCGGACCCCTTCGGGCGGATGACGATGCGCTCGGGTGCCGGCTTGACCGCCAGTTCGGTGCGGTGCTGCGCCACGACGTCGGCGAGTGCGAATGTGAGCTGACGCAGACCCGCGTGACTGACGGTGGAGATCTCGAACACGCGGTAGCCGCGCGCTTCGAGCTCGGGGCGGACGAGCTCGGCGAGATCGTTCGCCTCGGGGACGTCGACCTTGTTGAGCGCGACCAGCTGGGGGCGCTCGAGAAGCGGGGTCTGACCGTCGGGCACGGGGTAGGCGGCGAGCTCTGCCAGGATCACGTCGAGGTCGCTCAGCGGGTCGCGCCCCGGTTCAAGGGTCGCGCAGTCCAGGACGTGCACGAGAGCCGTGCAGCGCTCGACGTGACGGAGGAACTCGAGGCCGAGGCCCTTGCCCTCGCTCGCACCCTCGATGAGCCCGGGCACGTCGGCGACGGTGAAGCGCACATCTCCGGCCTGCACCACGCCGAGGTTCGGGTGCAGGGTCGTGAAGGGGTACTCGGCGATCTTCGGGCGGGCCGCGGAGATCGCGGCGATGAGGCTCGACTTGCCGGCCGACGGGAAGCCCACGAGGGCCACGTCGGCGACGGTCTTGAGCTCGAGCGCGACCTCCCCCTCCCACCCGGGCGTTCCGAGCAGGGCGAAACCGGGCGCCTTGCGCTTCTGCGAGGAGAGCGCGGCATTGCCCAGACCGCCGATGCCACCGGGTGCCGCGACGAAGCGCATCCCGGGCTCGATGAGGTCGACGATCGTCTCGCCGTCCGGGTCCTTGACGACCGTTCCGACCGGGACAGGCAGTTCGAGGGTCTCCCCCAGCGCTCCCGAGCGGTGGTCGCCCATGCCGAAGCCGCCGTTGCCGGCGTGGCGGTGAGGAGAGTGGTGGTATGACAGGAGCGTCGTGACCTGAGGGTCCGCGACGAGGATGACATCGCCGCCATGGCCGCCGTTGCCGCCGTCGGGACCGGCGAGCGGCTTGAACTTCTCGCGGCGGACGGACACGCATCCGTTGCCGCCCTTGCCCGCGCGCAGGTGGAGCGTCACGCGGTCGACGAAGGTGACCATGTCATTCTCCAGGGGTAAAGAGCGGATAAACGGGACGAGGGGCGAGCCGAAGCCCGCCCCTCGCTGAAACTCTGTGCGAGCCTCGGATCACTCCGCGGCTGCGACGATGTTGACGACCTTGCGGCCGCCCTTGGTGCCGAACTCGACAGCGCCGGGCTCGAGGGCGAACAGCGTGTCGTCGCCACCGCGGCCGACATTGGCGCCCGGGTGGAAGTGCGTTCCGCGCTGGCGGACGATGATCTCGCCGGCGAGGACCTTCTGGCCGCCGAAGCGCTTCACGCCCAGTCGCTGGGCGTTGGAGTCGCGACCGTTACGGGTGGAGCTTGCGCCCTTTTTGTGTGCCATCTCTGCGTGTCTCCCTGGGCTTACTTGATGCCGGTGACCTTGACGCGCGTGAGGTCCTGACGGTGGCCCTGGCGCTTCTTGTAGCCGGTCTTGTTCTTGAACTTCTGGATGACGATCTTCGGGCCGCGCTCTTCGCCGAGGACCTCGGCGGTGACGGTCACCTTCGCAAGCTTGTCGGCGTCGGTCGTGACCGAGTCACCGTCCACGAGCAGAACGGCGGGAAGCTGGAGCGTCTCACCGATCTTCGTCTTCTGACGGTCGAGGACGACGATCGTGCCGACCGAAACCTTCTCTTGCCGGCCGCCGGCGCGCACAACTGCGTAAACCACTTCACACCTGTTTTCGTCTTGGGAGCGCACGGCTCCGGTTGTCTTTGTGAGACTGGGAAGTCTTGATGCCCGGGCGTCGCTCGAAGCGACACTCTCGGAGGTTTCCGCCGTCAACATGCGGAACACGGCGCACCAAAGGACTACTTTACCGGATGCGGTGACAACCCGCAAAAGCTGGGCCACGCGTGTCGCGGCATCCGGTCAATATGATCAGCTCGTGGCGATCCTGATCGACGACCCGCGATGGCCCGCGCACGGCCGCCTGTGGGCGCATCTCGTGTCGGACAGCAGCCTGGACGAGCTGCACGCGTTCGCGGAGGCGAACGGGATTCCGCGGCGCGGCTTCGACCGCGACCACTACGACGTCCCGGACGAGGCGCACGCGCGGCTCATCGCCGCCGGCGCGCGGCACGTGGACGGTCGCACGCTGGTTCGTGCGCTGATCGCCTCGGGGCTGCGCATCACCGCGCGTCAGCGCCGCCTGTCCTGAGAGCCAGGACAGGCGACGCCGAACGCCGTCACTCCTGCGTCGGGAGGTGCGGCACGGGTGTGCCGGTCAGAGCCGCCGTCGTCACGCGGCGACGGGACCGGCCCTGCCCGGGAGCCTTCGGTTCGGGCAGCGCATTCAGGACGGAGTCGAGGAGGAGATCCTTCTCCGTCCGGGGCTTCGCCGGCTCGCGCTTCTTGCGGGGCTTCTTCGCACGCTCGGCGGGCGCTGCGGCCGCCGGTGCTGCCTCCGGCTCAGCCACGGCTTCGTCGACGACGGGGGCATCCTCGTGGTGGTGGATGGTGGATGCCGCAATCTGCGCAAGCGCGGACTTCACGCCTTCGGTGATCACGTGGGTGCCGTTGGCCGGGCCGGAGGGACCGCTGGTACGGGCCGGGCGGCGACCGCCGTTGGCGCTCTGCGTGCCGGTGCTCGGCGGGCGGTGGCGGACGACGGGATCGTGGTGGACCACGACACCGCGGCCCGCACAGACGTCGCACGCCTCGCTGAAGGTCTCGAGGAGCCCCAGTCCCAGCTTCTTGCGGGTCATCTGGACGAGTCCCAGCGACGTCACCTCAGCCACCTGGTGCTTGGTCCTGTCGCGGCTCAGGCACTCGACGAGCCGGCGCAGGACGAGGTCACGGTTCGATTCGAGCACCATGTCGATGAAGTCGACGACGATGATGCCGCCGATGTCGCGAAGACGCAGCTGTCGGACGATCTCCTCGGCGGCCTCGAGGTTGTTCTTCGTGACGGTCTCTTCGAGATTGCCGCCGGAGCCGACGAACTTGCCCGTGTTCACGTCGACCACGGTCATCGCCTCGGTGCGGTCGATCACGAGCGAACCACCCGACGGGAGCCAGACCTTGCGGTCGAGCGCCTTCTCGATCTGCTCCGACACGCGGAACTCGTCGAACGGG
Source organism: Microbacterium sp. P5_B6 (assembly GCF_056400345.1). NCBI lineage: Bacteria > Bacillati > Actinomycetota > Actinomycetes > Micrococcales > Microbacteriaceae > Microbacterium > Microbacterium sp. P5_B6. Next base: position 15,202 of record NZ_JBFULL010000007.1, read on the forward strand.
TCGTTGTCGCTCTCGTAGCGCTCGACGCGCTCGAGGAGGTCGGGAGCGACGCTCGCCAGGTAGCTCGTGATGGTCTGGTGAGCGTCCTCGCCCTGGATCAGCATCTTGGTGAAGTCCTCATTGAAGACGTCACGGACGATCTTGACCAGCAGGTCGGGCTCCGAGTGCAGCAGCGCCGGAGCCTGGATCGTCTTGATCTGCGTGCTGATGTGCTCCCACTGGTTGGTGAGTCGCTGCACATCGCGCGTGAGCTGATCCTCGGTCGCGCCCTCGGCCGCCGTGCGGACGATGACGCCGGAAGACTCGGGCAGCACCTCCTTGAGGATCCGCTTGAGGCGCGCGCGCTCGGTGTCGGGAAGCTTGCGCGAGATGCCGTTCATGGCGCCGCCGGGCACGTAGACGAGGTAGCGGCCAGGGAGCGAGATCTGGCTGGTCAGCCGAGCGCCCTTGTGACCCACCGGGTCTTTCGTGACCTGCACGAGGACCTTGTCGCCGGTCTTCAGTGCCAGCTCGATGCGGCGCGGCTGGTTGCCCGTCTCGACCGCATCCCAGTCGACCTCACCCGAGTACAGCACGGCGTTGCGGCCACGGCCGATGTCGACGAATGCGGCTTCCATGCTCGGCAGGACGTTCTGCACGCGGCCGAGGTAGACGTTGCCGATGAGCGAGGCGTCCTGGTTGCGCGCGACGTAGTGCTCGACGAGCACGTTGTCTTCCAGCACGGCGATCTGGATGCGACCGTACTTCGACCGCACGATCATCTCGCGGTCGACCGACTCCCGACGGGCGAGGAACTCGGCCTCGGTGACCACGGCCCGGCGCCTGCCGGCCTCGCGGCCGTCGCGACGGCGCTGCTTCTTCGCCTCGAGGCGGGTGGAGCCCTTGATGCGCTGTGGTTCGGTGATGAGCTCGACAGCGCGCTGACGCGGCTGGTGGACGGGTGCCGGAGCAGCGGGAGCGTCGGATGACTCGTCGCGTGGCTCGGGACCGCGACGGCGCCCGCGACGGCGGGCGGCGCTCGCCGTGGTGTCTTCCGCGACAGCCGGCGGGGGGGTGTGCGGACGCTGCGGCTCGGGGCGCTGCGGCAGCGCGATGACCTCGGGCGCGTAGAACAGAAGCTGGGTCGACACGGCCGAGACGAACGTCTCGGGCAGAAGTCCCAGGCTGACGGCCGTCACCGGGCCGGGGGCCGGCTCGGAAACCGGCTCGGCCTCCTGAATCGCCTCCGGATGGGCACCCGGCTCAGGGGCTGCACCGGATTCGGGGCCTGCGGCGGGCTCGCTCGGCTCGCGGGGCTCAGTCGGCACAGCCGCCGCGGCCGGTTCACCCGACTTGACAGGCTCAGCCTCGGCGAGCGATTCACTCCGCTCCGCCGGTTCCGACTCCGTGGCGGGCTCAGCCGTTCCCGCCTCCGCAGCGGGCTCAGCCTCGTCCTGTGCCTCGGCAGGGGCTGCCTCCTCTGCCGGAGCCGACTCGGCATCCGATGCCTCGACCGGCGCCTCGCCGCCCTCGACTTCTACGACCTGCACCGATTCGATCGTCGCCTCGAGCTCTTCGCGCGCGATCTCCGGCGACCCCTCCGTCAGAGGGGCGTCGGTCTCGCTGTAGGTGTCGAAGGGTGCGTTGTTCTCATCTGCCATCACCGGCGTACTCCCTGACAGGCGACGCCGCGCGTCACCCGCCGAAATCTTGGGTGGCCCCGCACCTGCGGTGCCACGAACTCACTCGGTCTGCAACGGGACCCGGCAATCGTCCGGGGCCTCTCGCTGCGAAGGGCATTCGTCGCCCTGAAGTCATCTGTGATGCGGTGGCGGCGCGGCCGCGACCCATCGACACCCATTATCGCACTTTCCCTTTGGGATTGCGCGGAGGCGCGATTCGGCAGCCGTCCGCACGGGTTCCCTGGCCGGCATCCACACCTGTCGGTGTCATAATCCGTGGCATGCCCACGCCTCCCTCCCACGCACGAACGCCTGTCATGGCGGTCTGGCTGATCGTCGCCGGAGCGATCGGGTGGTGGGCGGCATTCTCACTCACGATGGAGCGGCTGCATCTGCTGGCCGACCCTGACGCCGTCGCATCCTGCGATTTCAGCCCGCTCGTCCAGTGCACGCGCAATCTGGAGTCCTGGCAAGGGAGCGTCTTCGGCTTTCCCAATCCGATCCTCGGCCTCACGGGGTGGATGGCGCCCATCGTGGTGGGTGCGGCGATCCTTGCGGGCGCGCGGTTTGCCCGCTGGTTCTGGGTCGCCTTCTGGGCGGGGATCGCCTTCGCCTTCGCGTTCGTCATCTGGCTCATCAGCCAGAGCATCTACGTGCTCGGCACACTGTGCCCCTGGTGCATGGTCACCTGGCTGGTGACGATCCCCACCTTCTACGTCGTGACGATCCACCTGTTCCGGAGCGGGATCGTCCCAGCGCCCGCCTCTGTGCGCCGCGGCGCCGACAGGCTGATGGGGTGGGTTCCGCTGCTGGCTGTCGCCAGCTACGCGATCATCGCGATCCTCGCCCAGATGCGACTGGACGTGCTCGGCGCACTGTTCTGAGCGAGGGGCTGCCGGTTGTGTTCCGTAGAGCGGCGAGGGTTTCGATACGCTCCGCCTCCGGCGGGGCTACTCAACCTTGATACGCAGCCGCATCAACGCGGGCTTCGCTCGCATTGATCCGGCTCGTATCAAAACCAGATGTTCAGCTCGCGGGCTGCGGACTCGGGGCTGTCGGAGCCGTGCACGAGGTTCTGCTGAACCTTGAGACCCCAATCGCGCCCGAAGTCGCCACGGATCGTGCCGGGTGCGGCCGTGGTCGGGTCGGTCGTCCCGGCGAGCGAGCGGAAGCCCTCGATCACGCGGTTTCCCGCGAGGCGGATGGCGACGGAGGGTCCCGACATCATGAATTCGAGCAGCGGCTCGTAGAACGGCTTGCCCTCGTGCTCGGCGTAGTGCTTCTCGAGCGTCTCGCGGTCGGGCTCGACGAGGCGGATGTCGACGAGCGAATAGCCCTTCGCCTCGATACGGGCCAGGATCGCGCCGGTCAGCCCGCGGGCGACGCCGTCCGGCTTGACGAGGACGAGTGTCTCTTCGGTGGCCATGTCAGTCTCCGTTCACGTTCTCGGCCTCGGAGGCCAGTGCGGCGTTGCGCGAGTCGAGCGACGCCCCCTTGATGGTGGCATAGCCCCACATGCCGCCGAAAATCAGACCGACCACCGCGAGCGCCGGAAGCACGAATCCCCCGAGCACGAGGATGCCCTGGAGCGCCCAGCCCAGCCAGATCCCCCAGCGGTGCCGGAGCACCCCCGCCGTCAGCAGCATGAGGGCCGCCAGCGCGGTGCCTCCCACGATGCCCCACCACGGCTCGATGCCGGCAGGCAGCGCCTTGAGGCCGTACACAGTGAGACCGCCCAGGAACACGACGACGGACTCGAAGACGAGGACGATCGAGCCGAGCGACTCGGCGGCACCCCGTCGGCGGCGCGGCCGCGATGCTGCGGGCGCGGTCACTCCTGCCACCCCGACTTCCAGTCCTCCGCGGCCGCTCGCGCGAGCGCCTCCCCGGCCAGGAGCACGGACCCGGCGATGACGACGGCCCGCCGATCGGACGCCGACGCCCACTCTCGAGCGGCGGCCGCGGCATCCGAGACATCCGAGTGGACGGTCACGGGGAGCCCGGCGAGCTCCGCGAGATCGGCGATGCGATCCGCGTCGCTCGCCCGATCGGAGTGGGGCGCGGTCGCGAACACGTGGGTCGCCACAGGCTGGAGGGCCGACACGATGCCCGCGGCATCCTTGTCGGCAAGGATGCCGAGCACGACGCCCCACTCGTCGAAGTCGAACGCGGTCTGGAGCGCTCCGACAAGAGCTCGCGCGCCGTGAGGATTGTGCGCGGCGTCTACGAGGATGGTCGGGTTCACCCCCACGAGCTGCAGGCGGCCGGGGGAAGTCGCCTGCGCGAGTCCCTCGGCGAGGATGTCGCCGGGGATCGCGCGACTCGCACCGCCGACGAGCGATTCCACGGCAGCGATCGCGAGCGCGGCGTTGAACCCCTGGTGCTCGCCGTAAATCGGGAGGTACTCCTCCGCGTAGGTGCCGGCGAGGCCCCGCACCGTGATCTGCTGGCCGCCGACCGCCAGGCGGTCTTCGGCCAGCGCGAAATCCTCGCCTTCGAAGGCGATCGTGGCGCCCTTCGCCGCGGCCGCGGAGCGCAATACGGCTTCGGCCGCGGCATCCTGGCGAGCCGAGACGACAGCTGCGCCGTCCTTGATGATGCCCGCCTTCACCGAGGCGATCTCGCCGATCGTCTCACCCAGGCGGTCGGCGTGGTCGAGGTCGATGGGCGCGATGACCGCCACGTCGCCGTCCGCCGTGTTGGTCGAGTCCCACGACCCGCCCATGCCCACCTCGACGACAGCCACATCGACGGGCGCGTCGGCGAACGCGACGAAGGCGAGCACCGTGAGGAGCTCGAAGAACGTGAGCGGCGCGTCGCCGGCCGCTGCCAGTTCGGCGTCGACGAGGTCGACGAACGGCTCGACCTCGTCCCAGGCATCCGCGATCGCCGCATCGGCGATGGGCTCGCCGTCGATCATGATGCGCTCGGTGAAGCGCGCGAGGTGGGGGCTCGTGAAGAGGCCGGTCCTCAGCCCGTGCGCGCGCACGAGGCTCTCGATGATGCGGCTCGTCGAGGTCTTGCCGTTCGTCCCGGTGACGTGCACGACGCGATAGGTGCGCTGCGGGTCATCCAGCAGCTCGAGGACGCGGCGCGTGCGCTCGACGCGGGGCTGCACCCAGCGCTCCCCCTGTCGCTCCAGCAGAGCGGCATAGACGGCGTCCGCACGGGCGGTGTCGCGAGCGGTCACAGCGACGCCCCCCGGCTGCTCAGTACGGTCATGCGGATGCTCCGATCCGGGTCACGGCGACGTGGAAGCCGCCCTTGTTCGCGTAGGCGCCCGCCTTGACGTAGCCCACGTGCTCGGGCTCCGCCCCGAAGACCAGGGAGTGCCATACCTCCGGCGTGGTGTCGGCAGGGATGTGCACGCCGTGACCGTCGACGAGCAGCGCGTGCTCGAGGGCGAGGGTCTCACCGTCGACGTCGGCCAGCTCGAATGCGGACGCCACGGCGTCGGCATCCTCGTGGCTCGAGAAGAGCAGCTGCAGGCGGATGCGGTCGCTGACGTCGAAGCCGGCGGCCTTCCGGGTGTCCTGCACGGCGCGGATGAGGTCGCGCGCGAGCCCCTCCGCCTCGAGTTCGGGGGTGGTGGTCGTGTCGAGCAGGACGAACCCGCCCCCGGCGAGCAGCGCAAGCGCCTCGCCCTCCGGACGTCCGGCCGTCTCGAGCACGAGGTCGTACTCCCCCGGCTCGAGTGCGACCCCGCCCGCGGTGACGACACCGTCGGTCTCGCTCCAGTCCCCCGCCCGCGCGGCCTGGATGACCTGCTGCACCTGCTTGCCCAGGCGCGGTCCGGCCGCCCGGGCGTTGACTGACAGGCGGTGGGTGATGCCGTACTCGGATGCTGTCGACTCGCCGAGCTCGACGAGCTCGACGAGCTCGACGCTCTTCACGTTGAGCTCTTCGCGGAGGATGTCTTCGAACTGGCCGAGGGACGCGGCATCCGGAACCACCACCGTCAGGCGCGGAAGCGGGAGCCGCACCCGCTTGCCCTCCTTCTTGCGGAGCGCGTTGGCGACGCTCGACACCTGGCGGACCGCATCCATCGCAGAGCGGATGTCGTCGGCTGCCGGGAAGGCGGACGCGTCCGGCCAGTCCTGCAGGTGGACGCTGCGGCCCCCGGTGAGCCCCTGCCACACGCGCTCCGAGACGAGCGGGATGAGCGGCGCGGCAACGCGCGCGAGCGTCTCGAGCAGCGTGTACAGCGTGTCGAATGCCTCGCGGCTCGCGGGGTCGGCGTCCTCGACACCGACCCAGAACCGGTCGCGCGAACGACGGATGTACCAGTTCGTCAGCGCCTCGGCGAAGTCGCGCAGCTTGGCCGCCGCCATCGTCGAGTCCAGGCCCTCCAGGTCGGCCGCGACCTCCCGCACCAGGTCGCCCGTCAGCGCGAGGATGTACCGGTCGAGCACGTTGGTCGAGTCGGTGCGCCAGGATGCCTCGTACCCCTCGCCTCCCGCGCCGTGCGCGGCGTTGGCATAGGTCGCGAAGAAGTACCAGGCGTTCCAGAGCGGCAGCATGAACTCGCGCACGCCGGCACGGATGCCCTCCTCGGTGACGACGAGGTTGCCGCCGCGCAGCACGCTCGACGACATGAGGAACCAGCGCATGGCGTCGGAGCCGTCGCGGTCGAACACCTCGCTGACGTCCGGGTAGTTGCGCAAGGACTTCGACATCTTCTGCCCGTCGCTTCCCAGCACGATGCCGTGGCACGACACCCCCGTGAACGCGGGGCGGTCGAAGAGCGCCGTCGAGAGCACGTGCATGACGTAGAACCAGCCGCGCGTCTGCCCGATGTACTCCACGATGAAGTCCGCCGGCGAGTGCTCGTCGAACCACTGGTGGTTCTCGAACGGATAGTGCACCTGGGCGTAGGGCATCGACGCGGAGTCGAACCAGACGTCGAGGACATCCTCGATGCGGCGCATGGTGCTCTTGCCGGTCGGGTCGTCCGGATTGGGGCGCGTCAGATCGTCGATGTACGGCCGGTGGAGGTCGACCTCCCCTGCGGTGTTCCGCGGAAGGCGCCCGAAGTCGCGCTCGAGGTCCTCGAGCGAGCCGTACGCGTCGACGCGCGGGTAGGCGGGATCGTCGCTCTTCCACACCGGGATGGGCGAGCCCCAATAGCGGTTCCGGCTGATCGACCAGTCGCGCGCACCTTCGAGCCACTTGCCGAACTGACCCTGCTTGACGTTGTCGGGCACCCAGGTGATCTGCTCGTTGTTCGCGATCAGACGATCCTTGAAGTCCGTGACACGCACGAACCAGCTCGACACGGCCTTGTAGATGAGGGGGTTCCGGCAGCGCCAGCAGTGCGGGTAGGAGTGCTCGTAGCTCGCCAGGCGCACCAGGCGACCCGCCTCGCGGAGCAGCCGGACGAGCGGCATGTTGGCATCCATCCACAGCTCGCCGGCGACATCGGTCACCTGCGGGAGGAACCGACCCCCATCGTCCAGGCTCATGATGAGCGGGATGCCGGCCGCCTCAGTGACCCGCTGGTCGTCCTCGCCGAACGCCGGCGCCTGGTGGACGATGCCTGTGCCGTCGCTGGTCGTGACGTAGTCGTCGACGAGGATCCTCCAGGCCCGCTCGGTTCCCCAGGTCTCGGCATCCGCGTAGTAGTCGAAGAGCCGGTCGTAGTGGACGTCCGCGAGGTCGGCGCCGAGCACGACGCTCTCGACCGCCTCCTGCGCCGCGGCCGCGCTCTCGTAGCCGAGGTCCTTCGCGTAGCCGGCCAGCAGATCCTCCGCCAGCAGATAGCGGTGGGATGCGGCCTCGAAGGGGTCATCCCCCGCGTGCACGTCGGCGGCGCCGTTCGGTCCGCCCGAGACGACGGCATACCGGATGCCGGGCCCCACGGCGAGCGCGAGGTTCGTCGGAAGCGTCCAGGGCGTCGTCGTCCAGGCGAGGGCGCGCACGCCGGTGAGGCCGAGCGCCTCGGCCTTCGCGCCCACCAGGGGGAACGTCACGGTGACCGACGGGTCCTGACGCATCTTGTAGACGTCGTCGTCCATGCGCAGCTCATGCGTGGACAGCGGCGTCTGGTCACGCCAGCAGTAGGGCAGCACGCGGTAGCCCTCGTAGGCGAGGCCCTTGTCGTAGAGCGTCTTGAACGCCCACAGCACCGACTCCATGTACGACGTGTCGAGGGTCTTGTAGCCGCGCTCGAAGTCGACCCAGCGCGCCTGACGGGTGACGTAGTCCTCCCAGTCGCGCGTGTACTCGAGCACCGACTCGCGTGCCTTCGCGTTGAAGGTCGCCACGCCCATGCGCTCGATCTCGTCCTTCTCGGTGATGCCGAGCTGCTTCATCGCCTCGAGCTCTGCCGGAAGTCCGTGCGTATCCCATCCGAAGACGCGGTCGACCTTCTTGCCGCGCATCGTCTGGAAGCGCGGGAAGACATCCTTCGCGTACCCCGTCAGCAGGTGGCCGTAGTGCGGCAGGCCGTTGGCGAAGGGCGGGCCGTCGTAGAAGACCCACTCCTCGGCGCCGTCGCGGTTCGCGATCGACGCCCGGAACGTGTCGTCCCGCTCCCAGAAGGCGAGGGTGTCGCGCTCGATGTCGGGGAAACGGGGGCTGGGGACGACGGCAGCGGCGGCCCCGGTCGCCGAGCCGGTGCCCGCAGATGAGCTCGCGGGACGGTCGGCGGCGGGTCCGAAGGATCCGGCAGAAGGGCGGGGATAGGTCATCATGTCTCGCAGGGTCTCGTCTCATCGGCTTCTGCCGGGACGACCCTCGCGGACCGCGGTACCACCCTGCGTTGATGCCCCATCCGTTGAACGGGGCATCCACTTTCACTGCGGCTATGACGGGCCTGCCCCGCTCGGTTCTACTGAGGACCGGAGTCCTGTTCTTCCGAGAGCTCCCCGGTGATGGCCGGATCGATGCTGCTCCTTCGATTCTACCGGGCGACCGCAACCCCGCAGGCGACCGGGCTGCTCGCGGGCCGCCGGGAATGCCGCATCCTGATCCGAGGTTTCTGGACTCGTGCCAAGATCGATGTCCGTGACCACCGCTCCGCCCCTGTCTTCCCCCCTCCCCGATTCCGCCACACCGACGCGCCGCGTCGCCTGGGCGTCGATGGTGGGGACGTCGCTCGAGTCCTTCGACTTCTACGTCTTCGCGTACTTCGCCGCATTCTTCGTCGGTCCGCTCTTCTTCGATCCGCTCGGGGACTTCGGCGGCACGCTCGCCGCCTTCTCGACGATCGCGCTCGCGTTCGTCGTCCGGCCGATCGGCGCGGCGATCTTCGGGCACATGGGAGACCGCCTCGGCCGCCGCGCGACGCTGCTGTGGACGGTCGGCATCATGGGCGTCGCGACCGGCCTCATCGGCGTGCTGCCCACCTACGCGCAGGCCGGATGGATCGGCGCGTTCCTGCTGGTCGTGCTGCGGATCGCGCAGGGACTCTCGCTGGGCGGCGAGTGGGGCGGCTCGATCCTGCTGGCCACCGAGCACTCCGGACCCGTCAAGCGCGCGTTCTACGCCGCCATCCCGCAGCTCGGGTCGCCCGTCGGGTCGATCCTCTCGGCCGTGGTGTTCATCGTGATGACGATCGTCCTGCCCACCGAGGAGCTCGTCGCGTGGGGCTGGCGCATCCCGTTCCTGCTGGCGTTCCCGCTCCTCCTGGTCTCGCTGTACCTCCGCTGGTCGATCGACGAGACGCCCGTGTTCGAGAACGTCGTGACGGAGGGCCGGCGCGACCGCATCCCCTTCTTCGCGATGTTCCGGCAGCGTCCCGCCGCCCTGGCCATCGCGATCGGGGCGGCGCTCCTGGGCATCGGCTCCTACTCGCTGATGAACACTTACACGATCAACTACGGGGTCGACCAGCTGGGCTTCAGCTTCCAGGATCTGCTGGTCGCGACCACGATCGGCGCGCTCCTTCAGCTCGTGACGATCCCGCTGTTCGGCGTGTGGGCCAGCCGCATCGGTTCCGCGCGAGTGGTGGCGTGGGGCGCGCTCGGCACGCTCCTGATCGCGTTCCCCATGTACTACCTGCTGCAGTTCGCGACCTTCCCGATCCTCGTCGCGACGATGATCATCGGCGGGATCCTGCCGACCATGTCGTGGGCGGCGCTCGGCGGCCTGATGAACGACCTCTTCCCCGACCACTTCCGCTACTCGGCTCTGTCCATCGCCTATGCGCTCGCGGCGACGGTGAGCGGGTTCGTCCCGCTGGTGACCGCCGCGCTCGGCGGCGCGACGGACTTCGCGTGGTGGCATCCGGGCATCGTCCTGGCGATCCTGTCGGCCGTCACGCTGCTGTCGGCGTGGGCGGCGGCCCGCCTGAAGCCCGAGCCCGAGGTCGGGTGAGGTGGCACGGGCCCGAGGTCCCCTTGCGCCGCGCATCGCACCGCCCGACCTTCCCGCCGCCCTCGAGTCGGTGTTCGGGCTCGAGCGGCGCGCGGATCTGGTGGGCGCACGCATCCGCGATCTCTCCGGAGATGCGGATGCCGCGCACGCCCAGCTGACCGAGTGCACGGTGGATGCGGCATCCGTCTCGCGCCTCGACTTCACGGGAGCGACGCTGACGGATGTCGAGATCGGCGAGCTGCGGGCCACCGAGGTCGTCGCGCGCAACAGCCGGTGGCGCTCCGTGCGGATGACCGGAGGCCGCATCGGCACCTTCGACCTGAGCGGCGCCGAGCTCGGCGCGGTGGAGCTGCGCGGCATCCGGATCGACTATCTGTCGCTGCGCGGCGCGACAGCCACCGACCTCCTGGTGACGGACTGCGTGATCGGCTCGATCGATCTGCCGCTCGCCACGCTCTCGCGCGTCGCCTTCACCGGCTCGCGGGCCGATGAGGTGGACACCGACGGCCTGCGTGCCGAGCACGTGGATCTGCGCGGCCTCGACGCCGTGACCTTCACCCGCCCCGACACTCTTCGCGGGACGACGCTCTCCGAGAGCCAGGTGCAGGCGCTCGCGGTCCCGCTGGCGGTCGCGGCGGGCATCGACGTCCGAGGCTGAACCGCCGCGGCTCACGCTGCACTGAGCTCCGTCGCCACGTCAGGCAGAGCCCCTCCCTTCCGCCCTCGGCATCCGGGTAGAGGCCTGACGCGCCACACGACACGACGCCACAACTGCGGAGATCGCCACATGTACGGAGGAATGGTCGGGATTCCGTCCGGGGAATCGGCGATCTCCGTGGTTCTGGCTCTCACGTGGCCAGATGCAGTCCCAGAGCGATCGCGCGCATGATCACGTCCTGCACCGTGTGCCAGCGATCGATGACCTGGACGTATCCCACGCGGATGACGTGGTACCCCAGGAGCATGAGCTGCGCATCATGCTCGATGTCCGAGTTCCGCTGCGCGCCGACGTGGTGACCGCCGTCGATCTGCAGTGCGAGGCGGTCCCCGATCAGGAAGTCCACCCGGTGCCCCGCGATCCATGCCTGCGGCACGATCGGCAGGCGCAGCCACAGCAGCCGCGGAACCACGAACGTCTCCAGCCCTGAGTCCGAAAAGTGCGACGCCACGCTGAGCAGCCGGCGGGCGGCTGTCGACAGGTCGAATCGCTCGAGTGCCGCGCGCGTGACCAGACCCGCGCGCAGGGCCGATTCCCATATTGCGAGCGCGGGCTCGAACGGCTGGCACGCTGAGACCAGAGCAAGCACGTTCTCGATCGGGTCCACGAGCGAGTCAGGATGCCTCGGGATGAGTGGTTTCGACCAGTGCACCGTCGCTCCCACCGCACGGGACAGTCCGTGCGGGTTCAGTGCGACATGTGGCCGGTCTTCGTTCAGAACCCACAACCCGAGTCGCCGGGCCTGGGTGATGCAGCTCACCACGACTCCGGCGCGTGCCGCCGCGACGAGGTAGGCGTCGGCGGAGGGAACCGCGACCCACCCCTTGCGCACCTTGACGATGCACCCTTCAGCCATCGCCATCCTCAGGGCGTACCGGCGGATGCCCGCATCTGTCAGTGTCGCCACCCGCGCGACACCGCCGAGATTCCTCACCGCCTCGGCGACGGCATCCATCCTGGCAACGTCGGGACGACTGGCTGCGGCGACCTGCATGGCTTCGACCCTGCATCCGGCGCAGCCGACGGATGGGCCGGGCGGCTGAGTAGGGGCAAACTGCCGCGCACCGCCGCATGTGGAGGAGCGCAGCATGCTCTGCGACCGCGCCGCAGCCACATCTGCGGAGATCGCCACAACTCCGGACCCACACGGCTGATCGCGTCCGAAGAACGGGCGATGTCCGGAGATGCGGCGCCTGTCGCCGGCAGATCACGCGGGATCACCGGGACGATGGATGCCGCATCCCGCGGCGTCCTCTCACCGCGGACGGCTAGAATCGCTGGGCATCCCACACTCAGGCACGCTCACACAGTGCCGCACATATCGCACAAGGAGACCTCCATGGCCGATGCTCAGATTCCCGACAAGCCCGCCCTCGAAGGTCTCGAAGACAAGTGGGATGCCACGTGGACCGAGCAGGGAACCTACCTGTTCGACCGCGCCACGGCGGCTCAGGTCGGCCGTGAAGGCATCTACTCCGTCGACACTCCCCCGCCGACGGCCTCGGGAAGCCTGCACATCGGGCACGTCTTCAGCTACACGCACACCGACGTGAAGGTGCGCTACGAGCGCATGCGCGGCAAGACGGTGTTCTACCCCATGGGCTGGGACGACAACGGCCTGCCCACCGAGCGCCGCGTGCAGAACTACTACGGCGTCCGCTGCGACCCGAGCCTGCCGTACGCCGAGGGCTTCACGCCCCCGTACGAGGGCGGCGACAACAAGAGCAGCAAGGCCGCGGATCAGGTGCCCATCAGCCGCCGCAACTTCATCGAACTGTGCGAGCGCCTCACCGTCGAGGATGAGAAGCACTTCGAGGACCTCTGGCGCAAGCTCGGCCTCAGCGTCGACTGGACCCAGACCTACCGCACCATCTCGGACGACACGATCCGCACGAGCCAGCGCGCGTTCCTCGAGAATCTCGAGCGCGGCGAGGCCTACCAGGCCCTTGCGCCGACGCTGTGGGACATCGACTTCCGCTCGGCGATCGCCCAGGCCGAGCTCGAGGATCGCGACCAGCAGGCGGCGTACCACCGCGTCGCCTTCCACAAGAGCGATGACTCCGGCGACATTCACATCGAAACGACACGACCGGAGCTGCTCGCGGCGTGTGTCGCGCTCGTCGCCCACCCGGATGACGACCGCTACAAGCCCCTGTTCGGCTCGACGGTGCGCACGCCGATCTTCGACGTCGAGGTTCCCGTCCTCGCCCACCCGCTGGCTCAGCCAGACAAGGGCTCGGGCATCGCCATGATCTGCACGTTCGGCGATGTGACCGACATCATCTGGTGGCGTGAGCTGGACCTGCCGAACCGCACCATCCTCGGCAAGGACGGGCGCATCGTGGCGGAGGCTCCTGAGGCGATCGTGACGGATGCCGCGAAGGCGGCGTACGCGGAGCTCGCGGGCCTCACCGTGTTCAGCGCCAAGAAGCGCGTGGTGGAGCTGCTCAAGGAGTCGGGCGAGCTCATCGGTGATCCGAAGCCCTTCACCCACCCGGTCAAGTTCTATGAGAAGGGCGATCGCCCGCTGGAGATCGTCTCGACGCGCCAGTGGTACCTGCGCAACGGCGCACGCGACGAGGAGCTGCGCGACACGCTGATCGGCCTGGGCCGTGAGATCTCGTGGCACCCGGACTTCATGCGCGTCCGCTTCGAGAACTGGACGAACGGCTTGACCGGCGACTGGCTGGTCTCGCGCCAGCGGTTCTTCGGCGTGCCGATCCCCGTCTGGTACGGCCTCGACGACGACGGAGAGCGCGACTACAACCGGGTGCTCGTGCCGTCGCTCGACCGCCTGCCGGTCGATCCGTCGACCGATGTGCCCGATGGCTGCACCGCCGACCAGCGCGGCGTGCCGGGCGGGTTCGTCGGCGAGACTGACATCTTCGACACCTGGGCCACTTCCTCCCTCACGCCGCAGCTCGCCGGCGGCTGGGAGCGCGACCCGGAGCTCTGGAACCTCGTCGCGCCGTTCAACCTGCGCCCCCAGGGCCAGGACATCATCCGCACCTGGCTGTTCTCGACTCTGCTCCGGAGCGCTCTAACCGATCACCGGTCGCCCTGGTCGGATGCTGCCATCTCGGGCTTCATCGTCGACCCGGACCGCAAGAAGATGTCCAAGTCGAAGGGCAACGTCGTCACGCCGGCCGACATCCTCGTGCAGCACGGCTCGGACGCAGTCCGCTACTGGGCGGCCTCGAGCCGCCTCGGCACCGACGCCGCATTCGACCCGCAGAACCCCACTCAGATCAAGATCGGCCGACGTCTGGCGATCAAGGTGCTGAACGCCGCGAAGTTCGTGCTGTCGTTCCCCGTGCCCGAGGGCGCCGAGGTCACGCACGCGCTCGACGCGTCGATGCTCGCCACCCTCGACGGAGTGGTGCGTGACGCAACGAGGGCGCTCGAGGGATACGACCACGCGCGGGCCCTCGAGATCGCCGAGTCGTTCTTCTGGACGTTCTGCGACGACTACCTCGAGCTCGTGAAGGAGCGCGCCTACAACCACGCCGACGTCGGACAGGCATCAGCTGCCCTCGCGCTGCGCATCGCGCTCGAGACGCTGCTGCGCCTGTTCGCCCCTGTGATCGCCTTCGCGGCCGAAGAGGCCTGGTCGTGGTTCCACGACGGCTCGGTGCACGTCGCCGGCTGGCCGGAGCCGCTCGGGATCGAGGGCGACCCCGCCGTGCTCACCGCCGTGGGCGAGGCGCTCGTCGGCGTCCGCCGCGCGAAGACCGAGGCCAAGGCCTCGCAGAAGACCCCCGTCGCGCGCGTCACGATCGCCGCTCCCCCGGCATCCATCGCGGCGCTCCAACTGGCAGAAGGCGACCTCAAGGCAGTCGGCCGCATTGCGGAAATCGCGTATACGGATGCCGAAGCCACCGCGGTCGCCGCCATCGAACTCGCACCTGTGGAGGTCTGACATGCAGCTCGGAACACGCTGGACATCCGGCGACACTCCCCCCGCGGCCGTGCCCGAGGCGCTCGCCCACGGCATCCGCGGCGTCGACACCGCGATGCCCTCCGACGAGCTCGGGCAGCCGCGCCCGCGCTGGACCCTCACGTGGCTCGAGGGCCGGCCGATCGCCGAGCTCGACACCGGCGTCATCGTCACGCTCGATGACGAGGGGGTCGCGGTGGTGCGCCACGACGACGAGACGTCGTTCGGCGGGCACTGAGCGGGCTGAATCCACTCGGGGCCTCGGTAGGCTCGGCCCTATGGCGCCCGAGAACCCGCTGCTGACCGCGAGCACGCTTCCCTACCGGCTTCCCGACTACGCGGCGATCCGGCCAGAGCACTATCTGCCGGCGTTCGAGGAGGCGTTCGCGCAGCACAGGGCTGAGGTGTCCGCGATCACCCGCGCGCGCTCGATGCCGACCTTCGAGAACACCGTCGTCGCCCTCGAGGCCAGCGGGCGGCTCCTCACCGACGTGTCCCGGACGTTCTACACCGTCTCGTCGGCGGACGCCACGCCCGCGATCCAGGAGATCGAGGAGGCGCTGGCACCGCTCATGTCGGCGCACCACGACTCCATCCAGCTCGATGCCGAGCTCTACTGGCGGATCAAGACGCTCCATGAGCAGCTCGATGAACTGGAGCTCGGAGCGGAGGAGCGGTACCTCGTCGAGCGTCACTTCATCGAGAAGACGCAGGCCGGAGCCGGACTCGACGAGAAGGCCAAGGCGCGGCTGACCGAGATCAACCAGCGCCTGTCCACGCTGACCACCGCATTCGAGAAGAACCTCCTCGCCGACACCAACGACCTCGCGGTCGTCTTCGAATCCGCCGACGAGCTCGACGGGCTCTCCGAGGGGGAACTCTCGGCGACGGCTCAGGCTGCGGCTGACCGGGGTCTGGAGGGCTCGTACCTCGTGACGCTCACGCTGTTCACCGGCCATCCCTACCTCGCAAGCCTCACCAATCGCACGAGCCGCAAGCGGATCCTGGATGCTTCCCGCTCACGAGGTTCGCGAGGCAACGCGTTCGACAACCAGGACGTTCTCCTCGAGATCGTGCGGCTGCGCGCCGAGCGCGCGGCGCTCCTCGGCTTCCGCTCCCACGCCGCCTTCGTCACCGCCGACGAGACCGCCGGCTCGCCCGAGGCGGTGCATGCGCGACTCCGCGAACTCGCGGCCCCTGCCGCGCGCAACGCACGCCGGGAGCAGGCGGCGCTCCAGGGCATCATCGACGCAGAGCCCGACCCGTTCACCCTCGAGGCGCACGACTGGGCGTTCTACACCGAGAAGGTTCGCCAGGCCGAGTACGACCTCGACCGGGCAGCCCTGCGTCCGTGGTTCGAAGCCGAGCGCGTCCTCCGGGACGGCGTCTTCCGCGCGGCGACCGAGCTCTACGGCATCACCTTCACCGACCGGCCGGACCTCCGGGCCTACCACCCGGATGCGCGGGTCTTCGAGGTCCATAATCCGGACGCATCACCGCTGGGGCTGTTCATCTTCGACCTGTACACCCGCGACACGAAGCGGGGCGGCGCCTGGATGAACTCCATCGTCTCGCAGTCGCACCTGCGCGGTACGAAGCCCGTCGTGGTGAACAACCTGAATGTGTCCAAGCCCGCGCCGGGCAAGCCGACCCTGTTGTCGCTCGACGAGGTGACCACGCTCTTCCACGAGTTCGGCCACGCCCTGCACGGGCTGTTCGCCACCGTGACCTACCCGCATTTCGCGGGGACCAACGTGTTTCGCGACTTCGTGGAGTTCCCGAGCCAGGTCAACGAGATGTGGATCTACTGGCCCGAGATCCTCGCCTCCTATGCACGGCATGTCGAGACCGGCGAACCGCTCCCGGCCGACGTGGTGGCGAAGCTCGACGACTCCGAGACGTTCAACCAGGGGTTCGGGACGAGCGAGTACCTGGCCGCATCCTGGCTCGACCAGGCCTGGCATTCCCTGGACACCGAGGAGGCAGCACGCGACATCGATGTCGCGGAGTTCGAGGCATCCGCACTCTCCGATATCGGACTCGACAACCCTGCGGTGCCGACCCGCTACTCATCCACGTACTTCGCGCATGTGTTCTCGGGTGGCTACAGCGCCGGCTACTACTCCTACATCTGGAGCGAGGTGCTGGATGCCGACACCGTCGAGTGGTTCCACGAGAACGGCGGCCTCACCCGCGCCAACGGCGAGCGGTTCCGTCAGCGCCTTCTCGGAGTCGGCGGCTCGAAGGACCCGCTCGAGGCCTACCGGGACTTCCGGGGACGGGATGCCGACATCGGGCCGCTCTTGCAGCGACGAGGTCTCGCGGCCTGACCCCCCCCGGAAGTGGGGGGTCGTCCCGCACCCACCTCCCTGTCAGCATGAGCCTCGAGGCCCGCTCGGGCCTTCTCGCTCGTCGGGGATTTCTGGGAGGGATCCATGTCCAACATCCTGCAGGTGCGTCCTCTTCGGCGCGCGGCGGCGGCCGCAGTGGCCACTGGGCAGGGCAGCGACGGCTACGCATACAGGGTCACCGTCGTGGACAAAGGAGCCGGGGGCGGCAGGACGCGTACGGCCGACACCATCTCGGTGACCATCACGACCCCGGCAGGTGCGACTGTGTTCGGCGCAAGTGGTCCTCTCCAGGGAGGCGACATCGCCGAGCACTGATCCGGCCGGGCCGGTGTGGGTCGCTTCCTGGGGAGAAGCGACCCGCGGGCGCGGGTGCGGGTCGCTTCTTGGGGGAAGCGACCCGCACCGTCTTGCATGCCGGGTGCTGCATGCGTGAGCCACGCCGGGTCAGTTCACCACGTGCTCCGCGAAGGGCGCCCCGTCGACCGTCACGCTGACCAGTGCGGTACCGCGCTCCTCGGCGATGCGCACCGTGACCGTCTGCCCCGCGGCGCGCAGGAGCTGATCTGCCGTCCATACTGCGGCGTCGTGGCGCTGCGGATCCGTCAGCGCGCGCCGTTCCAGGTCGTCGAGGAGACGGACCTCGGTTCCGCGCAGGCGGGCCTCACGCAGCACGGTTGTCAGTGGCTCGTTGACGAGGCTCTTGCCGCGGATACGGTCTCGCTGCTCGGCCTCCAGAGCCCGGGAGCTCGCGGTGTCCACCTCTGCATCGGCGGCGAGACGCATCAGCAGCGGCTCGGTGGCGATCCGCACCGCGTGCAGTTCCCGCATCGACTCCAGATCCATCGCCCGCGCCCCGGCCGCCTTCTCCCGACTCGCTCGCTCGGCCGTCCGATAAGCGTCGATCTGCCGGGCCGACCGCTTGAGCCCCATCGCAAACGCCGACACGGCGGCGAGGCTCAGGAGGCTCGGCAATGCCAGTCGAAGGCCGAGCAGCGCCGACTCGGTGATGGCGTAACTCCATCCGACGAGGACCAGCGCTGCGAAGGTGCAGACGACCCACGCGTGCAGTACGCGTCCCCGCACCGCGAGTCCGCATGCGAGCAGGAGAGCCGCACGCAACTCCCAGAAGGCGAGGTCGGTGGCCGCGGTGCTCGAGATGATGGCTGACACCAGGGCGAGCAGCGTCAGTACCACGAAGGCCACCATGACGGCGTTCGTGCGCCACCGCACCAATGGCATGGGCGTCGGAAGCGCGAGCAGCGCCGCGGCTACGAAGCTGACCGCGAGCGCTGCCAGACCCAGCGGCGTGCGGGCGGGCTGCCCGACGAAAACGAGCGAGGCCACGGAGTAGCACACGATGAACCACGCGCACAGGACGAGCGGTACCGCTCCCCCGAAGGCGAACGAGTTGTCCACCCCGGCCGACCCCGGTCGACCTGGTACCCGGCGGCCGTCGTCGGGCGGTGGCATGTCAGCCGGCGCATTCGCCCAGTGCAGGATGACAGCGGTTCCGCGTGAGGGCGAGCTGCGCACCTCAGCCGAGCCACCCGGCACCGCCCGCATCCGCTCGAGGATGCCCTGCCGCACGCCGATCCGTGCCGAGTCCACCTGGCGCGTGTCGAATCCGACGCCGTCGTCGAGGACGACGATCTCGACCCCGGCACCCGAGGCCGTCAGATGCACATGCCGCGCCACGACCGGTCGGCTGGCAGGGTCACCGGCATGACGGATGCTGTTGCGCAGGGCCTCTGCGGCTGCATCGATCAGAGCCGCGCCCGCGGCCGCGGGCATCGGCACGGCAGCTTCCAGGACCATGTCGAACCGGGCGGCGGGATCACATTCGGACGTCGTGGCCCGCAGCCGCTCCGCAAGAGCACCCGCGGTATCGATGTGCACGGACGGTCGATCGGCCGCGGATCTCAGTTCACGCAACGCCTCGGCGGCCTGCACGCGGACCCTCTCACGGGACGCCCCCTGTGCATGGGCCAGCAATGCGGTCAGAACCCGGTCGTGCACGAGGAGCTGCACCCGCCGCCGACCGATGCGACTCGTCTCCGCGCGCGCCGCGGTCTCGGCTTCCGCTATGGCGACGGCCAGTGCATTGTCGGCCATGCGGCCGGCAATGACCACCGCGCAGATGAGGGTGGGGAACATGACCATATTGAAGAGCTGCCGTACAGCCTCGCCGGCGATGTCGTCGACGAACGGGTCGTCAGCCGTCAGTACGAGAGTGATCATCACGACGATCTGAAGCGTCCCGATATAGGCGGCGAGCAGCGCAATTCGCTCGCTCCATGCCAACGCCGCCGCGCAGGCGCCGATCAGGCCAAGGGGGGAGAGCCACAGCGTTCCCTCTACGCCCGGCGCTTTCGTGGCCAACAGCCACGCACCGGCGGAGACGTAGGCGAGAACCACACCGACGGCCTCGGCCATCCACAGTCTTCGGGCGGTCGCCAGCGAGCCCCAAGCCGAGGCCACCGCCGCGAGAATCGCCGGAAGCACCGTCACCGACAGCCCGATGAGGAGCGAGGCGCCCATCATCGGCCATTGCCCTACGATGACGTCGATGTGCGCCACCGTTCGCGCGCACGCAGCGATGCCGAGGGCCACTCCGATCATGCGCTCCAGGCGTTCCGCGGCGTAGCCGGGCCGCGGCGCCGCGGTCACCGCTCGCCATGAAGAGGACACCGTCATGGGGCGCCTCCTCGTCTCCGGTGGGCGGGGAACTCGGGCTCACGGTAGCCGACGACCGGTTCCGATGAAACCCCGGGCCGTGATCGGCGTGGCATAGGATCAGCCCAGATCCATCTCGCGGAGGTGCCATGCTCGTCGCCCTCGTCGATGACCACGACATCGTCGGAGTTGCCGTCGAGGCGGTCGTGGATGAGATCGATGGATTGCAGTTCGTCGGCGCCGAAGCGACCGTACGGGGCCTTCTCACGCGCCACCCGCAGATCGACATCGTACTGCTCGACCTTCGCCTCGCCGACGACTCGTCGCCGGCCGAGAACGTGGCGCAACTCGCGGCCGCCGGCGCTCGCGTCGTTGTCTTCACCTCCGGCGAGAGCCGGTTCCTGCTGCGGTCGGTGGCGAAGTGCCCCATCTACGGCGTGGTGCTGAAGTCCGCACCCCGGACGCAGCTTGCCGACGCGCTTCGTGCGGTCGCATCGGGCGCCATCGAGCTGTCCGCCGAGTGGGCGTCAGCGATCGACAATGCTCCCGACGTTCATCTCGCCCACCTGAGCCCGCAGGAACAGCGCGTTCTCGCGCTGTTCGCCCGTGGGCTGAAGGCCCAGAGCGTGGCGTTCGAACTCGGCATCTCCCCGCACACGGTCGAAGACCACGTGAGTCACATCAGAAGGAAGTTCGCCGAGGTGGGGCGCCCCGCGTACACGAAGATCGACCTGTACAGGCGCGCTGTAGAGGACGGCATCCTGCCMTCTCCGTAGACCGGCGACGGCCGGGTCAGGCGCTCTTGCGCTTGTGCCGCAGGACGAGCGTGGGGGGCGCGCCCTCGTCGACGGACGCCCGTGTGACGATCACCTTGTCGACGTCCTCAGCGGAGGGGATCTCGAACATGATCGGCCCGAGCACGTCCTCGAGGATCGCGCGCAGTCCGCGGGCACCGGCCTTGCGCGTGACGGCGAGGTCGGCGATCCCCTCGAGGGCGTCGCGCTCGAACTCGAGCTCGACCCCGTCGAGTTCGAACATCCGCTGATACTGCTTGACGAGGGCGTTCTTGGGCTCGGTGAGGATCTCCATCAGGGCCTCACGATCGAGCGGGCTCACCGATGCGACGACCGGCAGGCGGCCGATGAACTCGGGGATGAGACCGAACTTGTGGAGGTCCTCGGGCTGCACCTCGCTGTACAGGTCGAGATCCTTGTCCTTCTCGTGCAGCGGGGCGCCGAAGCCGATCCCATGCTTGCCGACGCGTGCCGAGATGATGTCCTCGAGGCCGGCGAACGCGCCTGCGACGATGAACAGGACGTTCGTCGTGTCGATCTGGATGAACTCCTGGTGCGGATGCTTGCGCCCGCCCTGGGGCGGCACGGAGGCGACCGTGCCCTCGAGGATCTTCAGGAGCGCCTGCTGGACGCCCTCACCAGACACATCACGCGTGATCGACGGGTTCTCGGCCTTGCGCGCGATCTTGTCGACCTCGTCGATGTAGATGATGCCCGTCTCGGCGCGCTTCGTGTCGAAGTCCGCGGCCTGGATGAGCTTGAGGAGGATGTTCTCGACGTCCTCGCCGACATACCCCGCTTCGGTCAGCGCTGTCGCATCAGCCACGGCGAACGGCACGTTGAGCCGCTTGGCAAGCGTCTGGGCGAGGTAGGTCTTTCCACACCCCGTCGGCCCGATGAGCAGGATGTTGCTCTTCGCGATCTCGACCTCGTCCGCACGCTGCTCGGCGGACTGGATGGTGCCGTGTGCGCGGATGCGCTTGTAGTGGTTGTAGACGGCGACGGCGAGCGCCCGCTTCGCGGCATCCTGACCGACGACATACTCCTCGAGGAATGAGAAGATCTCGCGCGGCTTCGGCAGGTCGAACTCCGACACCACGCCGGCGCCCTGCTCGGCGGCACGCTCCTCGATGATCTCGTTGCACAGCTCGACGCACTCGTCGCAGATGTAGACGCCCGGCCCTGCGATGAGCTGCTGGACCTGCTTCTGACTCTTGCCGCAGAAGGAGCACTTGAACAGGTCGGCGCTCTCACCGATGCGTGCCATGATGCTCCTCCAGTTGCGCGACCGGCTGGCGCGGCCGGCTGCACTCGAGCCTAACCGCTGACGCGGACAACGGGCGGGATTGCGACGTCGTTGTGCAGGGTTGCGACCCGCTGTCCGCCCGGAGCGGAACTTGCGGATCGCGCGCGAGCGCAACGCTTGCACGACGAAGCCCCGCCGCCCGAGGGCGACGGGGCTTCGGTGGTGGTCAGCGCCCGATGGCTGCCTGACTGCGCTTGCGCGTCGTCAGCACCTGGTCGACGAGGCCGTACACGACAGCCTCCTCGGCCGAGATGATCTTGTCGCGGTCGATGTCCTTGTTGACCTCTTCAATGGTCTTGTTCGAGTGCCTCGACAGCGTCTGCTCGAGCCAGGTCCGCATCCGCAGGATCTCGGCCGCCTGGATCTCGATGTCCGAGGCCTGACCATGGCCGGCCTCACCCATCGCGGGCTGGTGGATCAGGATCCGGGCGTTCGGCAGCGCCAGGCGCTTGCCGGGGGCACCCGCCGCGAGCAGCACGGCGGCGGCGGACGCCGCCTGACCGAGCACCACGGTCTGGATCTGCGGCGAGACGTACTGCATCGTGTCGTAGATCGCCGTCATGGCCGTGAAGGAGCCGCCGGGCGAGTTGATGTACATGATGATGTCGCGGTCGGGGTCCTGGCTCTCGAGCACGAGCAGCTGGGCCATGACGTCGTCGGCCGACGCGTCGTCGACCTGGACGCCGAGGAAGATCACGCGGTCTTCGAACAGCTTGTTGTACGGATCCTGGCGCTTGTAGCCGTACGCCGTCCGCTCTTCGAACTGAGGCAGGATGTAGCGGCTGCCGGGAGCCTGGACTCCGGGGAGCGCGAGACCCTGAGGCGAGGAGCCGAAGGTGGGGGTTTCCATATGTGTCGTTCCTGTCTTTCGCCGTCGATGCCGGTCAGTCAGCGGTTCCGCCGCCGCCGATGACGTCGGAGAGGTGTGCGCGGATGTGGTCGACGAAGCCGTATTCGAGGGCCTCCTCGGCGGTGAACCAGCGGTCGCGGTCGCCGTCCTCGTTGATCTGCGCCACCGACTTGCCGGTCTGGGCCGCGGTGATCTCGGCGAGGCGGTTCTTCATCGAGATGATGAGCTGCGCCTGGGTCTGGATGTCGCTCGCCGTGCCGCCGAAGCCGCCGTGCGGCTGGTGCAGCAGCACACGGGCGTTGGGCGTGATGTAGCGCTTGCCCTTCGTGCCGCTCGTGAGCAGCAGCTGGCCCATCGAAGCCGCCATGCCGATGCCGACGGTGACGATGTCGTTCGGGACGAACTGCATGGTGTCGTAGATCGCCATGCCGGCCGTGATCGAGCCACCGGGCGAGTTGACGTACAGGTAGATGTCCTTCTCAGGGTCCTCGGCTGCGAGCAGGAGGATCTTGGCGCAGATCTCGTTGGCGTTCTCGTCCCGCACCTCCGAGCCGAGCCAGATGATCCGGTCTCTAAGCAGCCTGTCGAAGACGCTCGTCGCGATAAGGGGTTCAGCGGCCATTTGTGCTCCTGATTCCGTGGTCGTCGGATCGAATCTACCGGCGCGCCGCGACCTGGCCGCCCGTGTTCGCCCTGGGCAGAGTGCGCCGCTCAGGCGAGCTCTCGCGCATAGGCGGTCACCGAGCGCGTGTACCTCGGCAGGTGCGGTGCAAGAGCCTGCAGTGCGACGGATGCCGCAGCCACCGCATCCCCACTGGACGCGAGCGCGAGCGCATAGAACGCCGCCGTCGCGTCGTGGAGGACGGCATCCGTCCCCTTCTCGTACTCGGACTTCAGCAGCGCGAGGCTCTCGCCGACCTGGCCGAGATTGCGCAGCGTGCTGGCGAGCTGGATGACGGCCTGCACCCGCCGGTCTTCATCGAGCCCGCCGGCCAGCGCGCGCCGGTACAGCGGCTCGGCCTCGGTCTCGAGCCCGGCCGAGTCACGCGCCCCCGCCCGTTCGAACAGAGCCGCCGGATCGTCCTCCGGCCGCTCCGCCGCCAGTGCGTCGATGAGGGCGATCCGCTCGTCATCGGTCGCCTCGGCCGACCACACGGCCGCTATGCGCTCATCCCAGTCCATCGCCGTCTCCCTCCGAGACGGCGAAGGGGACGGATGCCGCGGCATCCGTCCCCTTCGCATATGGCGCGAGTGCTTACTCGGCAGCCTTCTTGGTGGTCTTGCGGGGCTTCTTGGCGGGCTTCGCCTCGGCCTCCTCGGCTTCGATCACGGCGTCGGCCTCGACTGCCGCATCCGCGATCTCCTCGGCCTCTTCGACGACCTCGTCCTCAGCGTCGTCCTCGTCCTCAGCGGCGACGAAGCCGCTCAGGTCGACCGGAGCACCGTTGGTGTCGACGACCGAGACCTTGCCGAGCGCGACGGCGAGGGCCTTGTTGCGGGCGACCTCGCCCACCATGGCGGGCAGCTGGTTGCCCTCCTGGAGAGCGTTGACGAACTCCTGGGGCGCCATGCCGTACTGAGCGGCGGACTGGATGAGGTACTGCGTGAGCTCGTCCTGCGAGACCTGCACCTCGAACTTCTCGACGATGGCGTCGAGGATCATCTGCGTGCGGAACTGCTTCTCGCTCGCCTCGGTGACCTCGGCACGGTGCACGTCATCCTCGAGGCGACCCTCACCCTCGAGGTGGTTGTGCACCTCGTCCTCGACGAGACCGGCCGGGACGGGGATCTCGACCTGCTCGAGCAGGTGCTCGATGAGCTTGTCGCGCGCCGCGGAGCCCTGCGTGAACACGGACTGCTGTCCGACGCGCTCCTGGAGGCTCTCGCGCAGCTCGGCGATGGTGTCGAACTCGCTCGCGATCTGGGCGAACTCGTCGTCGGCCTCGGGGAGCTCGCGCTCCTTGACCGCCTTGACCGAGACCGATACCTCGGCCTCTTCACCGGCGTGGTCGCCGCCGACCAGCTTCGAGCGGAACGTGGTGTCCTCACCGGCGGTGAGCGAGTCGATCGCCTCGTCGATGCCTTCGAGCAGCTCGCCCGAGCCCAGCTCGTACGACACGCCCTCGGCACGGTCGATCTCGTTTCCGTCGATCTCGGCAACGAGGTCGAGCTCGACGAAGTCACCCGTCGCGGCGGGACGGTCCACCGTCACGAGCGTGCCGAAGCGGGCGCGAAGGCGCTCGAGCTCGGCGTCGATCGCCTCTTCGTCAACCTCGGCGGCGTCGACGGTGATGGTCGTGCCGGCAAGCTCCGGGAGCTCGAACTCGGGTCGCACATCGACCTCGACCTCGACCTGGAGGTCGCCCGAGAAGTCCTTCTCGTTCGGCCACTCGGTGACCTCGGCGCTCGGACGGCCCAGGACGCGCAGCTCGTTGGCGGCGACGGCCTCACGGTAGAAGACGTCGAGGCTCTCGCTCACGGCGTGCTCGAGAACCGCAGTGCGCCCGATGCGCTGGTCGATGATCGGCGCGGGGACCTTGCCCTTGCGGAAGCCCGGGATCGACACGTCCTGAGCGATGTGCTCGTACGCGTGCTTGATGCTGGGCTTGAGCTCATCCGGGGTGACCGTGATGTGGAGCTTGACCCGGGTCGGGCTGAGCGTCTCGACRGTGCTGTTGACCATGCCTGTTCGTTCTCCTCGTCTGGCCGCGCAGGAGCGCGTCGGCTGAAGGTGTGGGTCTGAGAGTTCTGAGGGCCGTGATGTCGGGGCGACAGGATTTGAACCTGCGACCTCCCGCTCCCAAAGCGGGCGCTCTACCAAGCTGAGCTACGCCCCGGGGTTGTGCATACGCGCGCGCATGCCGAACGGCCCCGAGAAGTCTAGCCGACGCGCACCGGCGTCGCCTGTAAAGGGCCCCGAAGGTGTTGACATCAGCGAGCCGGGATGGGACGTTCCCCTCGGGGTTTCTGTTTCGGGGAAGGAGCGCACCATGGTGACACGCTCGGGCGCGGGGCCGGACTACGAGCATCGGCGGCGCCGGCATCCCCGGCGGCCGCACTCCGCGCTCGCGGAGCGCTGGACGCTCGTGGACGGCGTCGACGTCTTCTACCGCGAATCCCCCGGGCCTCCCTCCGGTCGCGTGATGATGCATGTCCACGGGTTCGGCCTGTCGGGTCGGTACCTGCTGCCCACAGCCGAGCGGCTGGCCGACGAGTTCCACACCCTCGTGCCCGACCTGCCCGGCTTCGGTCGCAGCGGCCGGGCGACAGGAGGTCTCGATGTGCCCGACCTCGCCCACGCCGCGGCGCGGTTTCTCGACGATCGGGGTATCGAGCGCGTGACGCTGGTGGGCAATTCGATGGGATGCCCCGTCATCTGCGAGTTCGCGCACCACTACCCCGATCGGCTCGAGCGCGCCGTGCTCGTATCCCCCGCCGGCGGGGTGTTCAACCAGCCGCTGACTCGCGCGATGGGGCAGCTGAGCAAGGACGGCGTGCGCGAGCCCCCTGGCCTCATCCGGGTAGCCGCCCCTGACTACCTGCGGTTCGGCGTTCCGAGCACCTTTCAGATGTTCCGGGCGCTCACGCAGTATCCGACGCTCGATCGACTGCTCGCGCTGCGGATTCCGACCCTCGTCGTCATGGGTCGCCGGGATCCGCTGCTGCCTGGCCCTGCGCGCATCGAAGAGGTCGCCTCGCAGACCGACAGCCATGTGCTCGCGGTGGCGATGGAGAACGCCGCCCACGCCATCAACTTCAGCCATCCCGAGGAGCTCGCCCATGTCATCCGGCTCTTCATGGACGACCTGCCGATCGTCGACCACAGCGACGGACTTACTCACACCCATATCTACGAGGTCCACCGCGGGACACATCACCCGCCGGCGAAGACGGCGTGAAACGGGCGGTGTCGGGGGCTGGCGGCGTGCGCCGACGCGCGATACGTCTGCACAACTCCGTCGACCTCTGCTCGAGACGCCGGTCGCAGCACCCGGTGGCGGAGTTTGGTTCGCGATCGACGGAGTTGCGCATGACAGCACCCAGCTGCCTCCCGCCGGTTAGCTATCGCCGGCTCGGAGCTTTGGAGGGGATGACGGGAATCGGCCACTCCGTCTCTCCACACGCCGGCTTCGCCGTCGCGCGGAGCCTCGGACGGAGCGGGACCGCCCGCACGCCGGATCGGTTCCTACGGCATCACCACGAAAGCTCCGCCGCACCACCTTCGGCCGCGCGTCGGAGCTTTGGAGGGGATGACGGGAATCGGCCACTCCGTCTCTCCACACGCCGGCTTCGCCGTCGCGCGGAGCCTCGGACGGAGCGGGACCGCCCGCACGCCGGATCGGTACCTACGGCATCCACACGAAAGCTCTAAAGCCCGACCTTCGGCCGCGCGTCGGAGCTTTGGAGGGGATGACGGGAATCGGCCACTCCGTCTCTCCACACGCCGGCTTCGCCGTCGCGCGGAGCCTCGGACGGAGCGGGACCGCCCGCGGGCGCGATCGGTTCCTACGGCATCACCACGAATGCCCTGCCGCACCGACTTCGTCGGCGCGTCAGGGCATTGGAGGGGATGACGGGAATCGAACCCGCACCATCAGTTTGGAAGACTGAGGCTCTACCATTGAGCTACATCCCCGAGCGCACTCGGGCACCGGTCGAGTCTAATACACACCGCTCCCGCGGCCCGACGCCGCACGGGTCTCGGGCTCAGGCGGCTCGATCAGCCCATCGCAGCGAGCGACGCCAGCCACCAGACGACGTAGTTGAGGACGATCGTCCCGACCGCCACGGTCCAGCCGACACGACGTCGGAAGACGCGCACCACTGCCGCGATGACGCCGAACGTCGTGATCACCGTCGGTCCGACGACTCCGAGCGCCACGGCCCAACTGTCGGCGTGGCCCTCACGAGCAGCCCACAGAAGCGCGAACAGCACGAGGACGACGGCGTTGAATCCGGCGCAGACGCACAGGATGATCGTGAAGATCACGTCAGCCAGACGCGCATCTTCGGTGCGGGTCGCCTGCGACATGCGGGCCCCCTTCCTGACGAGCGGCATCGGCCGCGGACCGTCAGGCTAGGACGCCGCCCAGAAGTGCGCTCAGGGCCTTGCGCGAGCGCGGATCATGCGCTTCGGGGGTCCCCCAGCGCATGGACGAAACTGGCGGGGAGCACGACGTTGCCAGGCGAACCCCCGAAGAACTCCGCAACCTCGTCAGCCGTGTAGCCCGCGATGCCGCAGCCCACCTCGGTGACCAGGAAGCGCAGTTCCGGGTGCTCCCGTGCGAACTCGACGAACCGGCGGGCCTGTGCCTCGAAGACGGCCAGCCCCGACATCGTGTCGATCCCGTACGACTGGCCCTGCAGTCCTTCCGCCTGGCCCCACACCGCACCGAAGCGGTCGAACGCGAAGCGCGCCGCTCCCCCGCCGTGCGCTCCCTGCGCGTTCGAGCCGAAGACGAACACCTCGCCGGGCTCCAGTGAATCGATGCGCATCTCAGCCCTCCAGCGGCTCCGCCGAGGCGTGCGTCGAGGTGTGGCCGCGATATGTCTCCGCGTTGCGCAGGATCCCGGCCCGCTCCTCCGCAGTGAGCTCCCGCCGGACCTTGCCGGGCACGCCTGCGACCAATGACCCCGCTGGGATCTGGGCGTTCTCCAGCACCACGGCACCACCGGCGATGAGGCATCCCTCACCGATGACGGCGCCGGACAGCACGACGCTGCCCATGCCGACCAGTGAGCCGTCGCCGATCGTGCAGCCGTGGACGACGGCGTTGTGCCCCACGGACACATTGCGCCCGATCACGGTCGGATGCCCCGGATCAACGTGCACCGAGACGTTGTCCTGCAGATTGCTCCCCGCACCGACCGTGATCGCATCGCCGTCACCGCGCAGCACGGCGTTGTACCAGACGCTGGCACCCTCCGAGAGTGTCACCGCGCCGATCACCCGCGCGCCGGAGGCGACGAACGCGGTCGGGTGGATCGAGGGTTGGGCGCCCGGAAGCGAGAGGACTGACGCGTCTGCGGCGATGGTCATCCCCCGACGATACGGGAGGCATCCGCCTCTGGTGAGCCCAGCCTTGGCTTGCTTGCGGAATGAATGGTGGTGAGTAGCGTTGGACCACACCACGACAGCGATCGTCCATTCTCGGAGGGCATGACATGACGAAGACCCACACGACTCCGGCCACCGCCGCAGGCCCCGAGGTCGCCGCGGGGGCCGCCCAGTTCCTCACCCCGATCACGCTCGGGCTGCAGGCGCTCGCCGTCAACGGCAAGCAGGCGCACTGGAATGTTCGCGGCGCCAACTTCATCGCCATCCACGAGCTGCTCGACACGGTCGTGGCGCACGCGCAGGCGGGGGCTGACGAGGCCGCCGAGCGGATCGTCGCCCTCGGCCTGCCGGTCGACGCCCGTCTCGGCACCGTTTCGCAGAAGACCACGCCGACGGCTGTCGCAGCGGGCTTCTCGCAGTGGGACGACATCGTCCGCGCGGTCATCGCCGACATGGACGTCGTCATCGCCGATGTCCAGGCCGCCATCGACGGCCTGGATGAGATCGACCTCACCAGCCAGGACATCGCGATCGGCATCAAGGCATCCCTCGAGAAGGACCGCTGGTTCCTCTTCGCTCACCTCGCCGGCTGACTTCCGCACACGCAGACGAAACCCCCGGGCACAGGCCCGGGGGTTTCGTCGTGTTCGGGATGCCGCGCACTCACCTGACGTGCGTCACACGCCCGTCGAGCAGCGTCGCGGCAACCCGCATCGATCTCAGGTCGCTCTCGCCCACCGCGTAGGGGTCGCTCTCGCAGACGACCAGGTCGGCGAGCGCGCCCGGGGAGATGACGGAGGGGTGGGACGAGCCGAGATGCGTCGAGGCGGCGAGCGCCGTCGACATGCCGAGCGCCTGGTCCGGCTGCCACGGCTCGCGGCCGTCGCGCGTCCGGTGCACCGCGGCCGCCAGCGCGGCCCACGGGTCCAGAGGCGAGACGGGAGCGTCCGAGCCGAAGACGAGGTTCGCCCCGGTCCCGGCGAGCGATGCGAGCGGGTAGGGCAGCGCTGTCTGGCCCGCCCAGATCATGTCGGTCATGTCCCGGTCGTCGATGGCATGCTCCGGCTGGACGCTTGCGGTCACGCCGAGCCGGCCGAAACGGGGGATGTCGGCGTGCGAGACGAGCTGCGCGTGCTCGATGGTGCCGCGCGCCCCCGTCACCGCGAAGGCGTCGAGCGCGTAGGTGTTGGCGAGGTCCCCGATGGCATGGATCGCGCAGGCGAGGCCGCCGCCCGTCGCCAGAGTCATCAGCTCCGCCAGAGCGCTCGGCTGGACGGTCAGCACGCCGTGATTATGCGGATCACCGGGATAGGAGTGCGAGCACGCGGCCGTCCGCGTGCCGAGCGACCCGTCCGTGATCACCTTGAACGGTCCGACACGGACCAGATCGGATGCTGCACCCCGAGCGATGTCGCCGGTGCGCAGCTCCTCGGCCAGCGCGCGGGACAGGTCGTGGGGATAGATGCCGAACTCGACACGCAGTGTGTCGAACCCGTCGCGCGTCCGGCGAGCCCACGCTTCTTCGTTCCACGCCATGTCGAGATCAACGAGGCCCACGATGCCGCGGGCTGCGGCATCCGTCGCCATCTGCTGGACGAGTCGATCACCCGTCACAGGGTCCACGAGGTTGAGCCGGCGCGAGATCTCGAACGCCGGCTCCTCCCGGAGAAGGCCGGACGGCTCGGATTCGAAGCCCTCGAGCCGGAGCGCGGCCGAGTTCAGCCAGACGCTGTGCACATCGGCGTTGATGAGGTAGGTCGGGATGTCGCCGGTGGCCGCGTCGAGCACCTCGAGCGTCGGCTCGTCCGTCCAGAACGCGTCACGGAAACCGGTGCCGACACGTCGACCGTCGCTGACGGCCGCCTCGCCCATGAGCGATGCGGCGTGCGCCGGGCCCGTCGCATGCCCGAGCGGTGCACGCTGCGAAGTCAGCGCCCACTGCATCACGTGGACGTGGTGATCCCAGAGTCCGGGAATGAGGGTGCCCCCCGCCCCATCCAGGACGTCACCGCGCGGTCGAAGCGCACCCGCCGGGGCGATGTCCTCGATGACCCCGCCGGCGAGGAAGACGTCGAAGGGGCCCTCGTCGGGAAGGAGCTCGCTGCCGGGCCCCACGATCCTGACGCCCGTGATGGTCCCGATCGTCTCGCCGATCGTGGTCATGCCGGGCTCCGACGCGCATCCTGTGCCCGCCGCATCTCGTCGGCGAGGGTCGGATTGGCGAAGGGGCCTTCGCCGCTCAGCTCTCCGATGATCGTCTCGATGATCTCCGGAGTCCGATTCTGGCTCAGCTTGCGCTTGGCGACGACGCGGGTGGGTGTCAGACGGAAGCCGACGGTGCCCTTCTCGAGCCGCTCGACGAAGGCCGGGTCATTGGGCAGCTCCCAGAGGAGCCGCGGGTCGCTCTTCCGGCTCTCGAATCGCTCGACCAGCCGGTCGAGCACCCGGAGATTCTCCTCGGGCGAGAGGATCTCGGGGACGCCCGAGAGGTGGGCCGAGACGAAGTTCCACGTCGGGACGTTGGCGCCGTCTCCGTACCAGCCGGGAGAGATATACCCGTGGGGTCCCTGCACGACCACGAGCAGCTCGCGCTCCCCGAGCCCGTGGATGAGGTCATCCGGCTTTCCGACGTGCCCGACGATGGTGAGGTCGTCACGCTCCTCGTCGAGGAGCACCGCGTAGTGCGATGCCACGAGACCATCGGCGGTGTCGCTCACGAGGGTCATCCACGGGTTCCGGTCGATGAGACGGCGGAGCTCGATGACGTCGGTCATCGCGAAGCTCGGGTTCTGACGCATGCATCCAGCCTAGGAGCACACCTCAGCGCTGACAGAAGGGGCACCAGTAGAGCTTGCGCGCCGCCATCTCCTCGACCACGATCGCCGTCCCACAGGTGCGACAGGGCAGCCCGGTGCGGTGGTAGACCCAGTGCCGCTCGTCGCGGCTCGCCATCGCGGCACGCCACTGCTCGGGCTCGAGGTCGTCCATCGTCATCATCTGGCCGGTCTCCACGCCGATGGACAGCATCCGGACCCAGTCCCGCCAGAGCTCTCGCACCACCTCTTCGGGCACGCTCTTCCCGGGAGTGTGCGGGTTCAGGCGCGCGCGGTAGAGGAGCTCCGCGCGATAGACATTGCCGATTCCGCTCACGACGGTCTGGTCCATCAGCAGCAGTCCGATCGGCGTCGGCTTGCGACG
Source organism: Microbacterium sp. P5_B6 (assembly GCF_056400345.1). Lineage (NCBI taxonomy): Bacteria > Bacillati > Actinomycetota > Actinomycetes > Micrococcales > Microbacteriaceae > Microbacterium > Microbacterium sp. P5_B6. Next base: position 47,064 of record NZ_JBFULL010000007.1, read on the forward strand.
AATGACCGCGGCGAAGCGCTCTTCACCTTCCCCCGGATCGTCGACGAGCGGATCCGGCCCGAGCTTGGCAATGGTCGCCGCGACCTCGAGCGGCGTCTGCAGCTGGCAGGCCGTCGGTCCTCGCAGATCCGCGCACGTGACATCGGTCAGCAGGCGCAGGCGCACCTGTCCGACCACCGGAGGCGGCCAGTCGCCTTCATCGCCGGGAAGACCCCGCGTCTGCTCCGACATGCGGACGCGGACACGCGCTCTGCGGGGGGCGCCGATCGACGAGAGCGAGTTCTCGCCCGCGGCGTCCATGATCGCCTCGTCTTCGGCGAAGGTCCCGCGCTGATTGGTCTGGCCGATCCGCCCGTTGGCAGAGGCGATGGTCGGATCGACGACGATCTCCCCGGCGAAGTCCCACGCGCCGTACATCCCGAGGTGCACCCGCAGCCACAGGTCGTCCTCGAACTCGAGGAACATCTGCTTGCCGACGGCCCGCACAGACTCCGCCTCACGCCCGTCGAGCAGCGAGGCTCCTTCGGCGAATCGCCCCTGGGGACTCGACGCGGACACCGCCCGACCGACGAAGTTGCGATCGAACTGGCGTGCGATGCGGTGGACCGAATGTCCCTCCGGCATCAGTCGATCAGCCCGCCTCAGGGTCGAACGAGCTGCTGTCGTCGGCCAGCACGTCGGGGTCGCCGGCGGTCGCGCGGGGGTCGGCCTCGAGCGCACCCTCGGTCTCGTAAGCGCCGACCTGGCGGATGCGCCGCGCGTGACGCTCCTCGTTCGAGAACGGGGTGGCGATGAACGCGTCGATGAAATCGGTGACCTGCTCGAACGTGTGCTGGCGCGCACCGACCGCAATGACGTTCGCGTCGTTGTGCTCCCGCGCGAGCTCAGCCGTCGCGATGCTCCATACGAGCGCCGCCCGCACGCCCCGCACTTTGTTGGCAGCGATCTGCTCGCCGTTGCCCGACCCGCCGAAGACGATCCCCAGTGTCTGGATCCCCGCCTCCTGATCGCGAACGACGGCCTCGGCGGCGCGGATGCAGAAGGCCGGGTAGTCGTCGAGCGGCTCGTAGTCGAGCGGACCGTGGTCGACGATGTCGTGCCCCTGCTCCGCGAGATGGTGCTGAAGCTGCGTCGAGAACTCGAGGCCGGCATGGTCGGTCGCGATGTGGATGCGCATGGATCAATCCTATGGATGCGTGCGGGATGCGGGCCTCGAGCGCCCGCACATGGGGTTTGGAAGGAGCGTCAGGGTGCGATGCCGGCCGCGGCCGGCTTGAAGCCGGCGCGGATGTTCTCGCAGCATCCCGGGCGGCACACATCGAACCAGGGTCCGAGGTCGGTCTCGTGCGGGCGCTGGGCTGCCGGCGTCCCCGACGTCCGCTCGAGGAGCAGGTCGACGAGACCCGAGACATAGACGGGGTCCACGCCCGGAGTCGGCGTCCGCACCGCCCGGATCCCCGCCTCGGCGGACGCCTCCATGGCCTCGGTGTCGAGGTCCCAGAGGACCTCCATGTGGTCGCTCACGAAGCCGAGCGGGACGATGGCGATCGCCTGGATGCCGGCATCCGGAAGCGTTGCGATCACATCGTTGATGTCGGGCTCGAGCCATGGCTGCGACGGCGGGCCGGAGCGCGACTGGTACACGAGCTCCCAGCCGACCTGTGCTGCGCTCGGGTCCCCGTCGGCGAGGGCGGACATGATGCGCTCGGCCACCGCGGTGTGCTGCGCCGCGTACGCCCCGCCCTCGCCCCAGTCGACGTCGCGCGGACCAGAGCGCTGCGCGTCCGCGAGCGGCACGCTGTGCGTGGAGAAGAGCACCCGGATGGCCTCGGGGGCGATGCCCTCGGCGCGGAACCCGGCGATCGCCTCCCGCACACCGGCTTCGAACGGGGCGACGAAGCCGGGATGGTCGAAGAACTGCCGCACCTTGTCGATCGTCACCGTCTCGCCGAGCCCGGTGTCGGTGAGCACCCGCGCGAAGTCCTCGCGGTACTGGCGGCAGCTCGAGAACGAGCTGTAGGCGCTGGTCGCGATCGCGATGAGCTTCGTGTGACCGGATGCCGCGGCATCCGTCACCGCCTCATCGAGGTAGGGAGCCCAGTTGCGGTTGCCCCAGTACACGGGCAGAGCGATGCTGCGGCGGGCGAGCTCGTCCTCCAGTGCGGCCTTGAGCGCCCGGTTCTGCTCGTTGATCGGGCTGACCCCGCCGAAGTGCCGGTAATGGTGGGCGACCTCCTCGAGGCGCTCGTCGGGGATGCCGCGCCCGCGCGTCACGTTGCGGAGGAACGGGATCACATCGTCCTGCCCCTCCGGGCCGCCGAAGCTGGCGAGGAGGATCGCGTCGTAGGCGACCGGGACCTCGATGTGCGGTGAACCCGACGATGCCTCGGCCGACGCGAAGAGCACCCGCACGTCATCGGGCTGTTCGACCTCGACCTGGTTCTCGCTCGCTTCGACCACGCTTCCATCCTGCCATCGCCCGTCCGACCCGGCGTGTCGACGATATGATGACTTCATCATGCCATTCAGCCATGCGGAACGCCCCCTGTACGAAGTGAAGGCGAACCTCTTCAAGGGGCTCGCGCATCCGTTCCGGATCAGGCTCCTCGAGCTGCTCTCCGCGTCGCCCGAGCTGAGTGTGGCCGTCCTGCAGGACGCCACTGGACTCGAGGCGTCCCATCTCTCCCAGCACCTCGCGGTGCTGCGCAAGCACCGGCTCGTCGAATCCGAGCGCCGCGCGAGCCATGTGTACTACCGTCTGGCCGACCCGCATGTCGCTGAGCTGCTCGGTGTCGCCCGCGCGCTGCTGCTGGCGATCCTGGAGGCCGACGGGGTGCGCCTGGGCGATGCCATCCAGCTTCCGGCGCTGCCGACGGCGCGGCGATGACGGAGATGGAGGGCCGGAGGAAGATGACTCGTCGGCTGGGCTCCGCCATCATGTCGCTCCTGCCGAATCCCGCCGACTATGCGGGGCTGCCACGCTCGTGGCGGGCAGATCTTCTCGCCGGCGTGACCGTCGGAATCGTGGCCCTCCCCCTCGCTCTGGGCTTCGGAATCAGTTCCGGCCTCACCGCGGAGCAGGGACTCATCACGGCGATCGTCGCAGGACTCATCGCCGCGATCTTCGGCGGCTCCCACGTGCAGGTGTCCGGGCCCACCGGAGCGATGGTCGTGATCCTCGTTCCGATCGTCGCCGAGCATGGGATCACGGCCGTCGCGACGCTGAGCCTGCTCGCGGGGGTCGTCGTGGTGATCGCAGGGGCGCTGCGACTGGGACGAGCGGTGTCGTTCATCCCTTGGCCGGTGATCGAGGGGTTCACTCTCGGGATCGCCGTCATCATCGGCGCACAGCAGATCCCGCTGCTGACCTCTCCCCACTCAGCCGGGGCAGGCGAGCACAGCTCCAACGCCCTCGTTGCCGCCGTGCAGTCGATCGCGACCGCAGACTGGTCCTACGTTCCGTGGGCGGTGGGTGCGGCATCCGTTGTCGCCGCCTGCATGCTCTGGGCGCCCTCCATCCATCGGGGACTCCCCGGATCGCTCTTCGGCATCGCCGTGGTCACCGCTGTCGTCACCGTCGTTCCGACCCCGTTGGCCGTGATCGGTGCGCTCCCCTCCTCGCTCCCCCTCCCGTCACTGCCCGATGTGAGCATCGGCGAGGTCGGGCCGCTGCTGCTGCCGGCCTTGACTGTCGCCGCGCTCGCGGCCATCGAATCGCTCCTTTCCGCGCGCGTCGCATCATCCCTCGCAGACACCGGCGCCTTCGATCCCGATCGCGAACTCATCGGACAGGGTCTCGCCTCGATCGGGTCGAGCCTTTTCGGCGGGATGCCGGCCACGGGCGCGATCGCGCGCACCGCGGTCAACGTCCGATCGGGCGGCCGCACCCGCGCTTCCGCCATCGTGCACGCCGTCGTGCTCCTCCTGGTGGTGCTCATGGCAGCGGGGCCGGTAGGACTCATTCCCCTCGCCTCACTCGCGGGCGTGCTGATGGTGACGGCGACGCGGATGGTGCAGCCATCGACCGTCCGATCGATCCTCCATTCGACCCGCTCGGACGCGCTCATCTTCGTCGTCACGGCGATCGTCACGGTCTCGGTCGACCTCGTCGTGGCTGTCGCCATCGGTGTCGTGGTCGCCGCGATCTTCGCCGTGCGCGGCCTGTCGCGCGCCACGGGGGTGACGTGGGAGCCGATCGCAGGGGGCGCGCATCAGGGCGACGAGCGCATAGCGATCGTGCGGTTGAACGGTCCGCTGGTCTTCGCCGCCGCCGATCGAGTCTTCGACGCGGTGACGAACGTGGGGGACGTATCCGTCGTCGTGCTGCGGATGTCGCGGCTCGAACTCGTCGACGCGACAGGTGCGCATGTGCTCGCCGATATCGTGCAGGCTCTGGAGCGCCGAGGCGTGACGGTGCTGATCAAGGGACTCCAATCGGGCCATGAGGAGCTCTTCCGCACAGTCGGCGTGCTCGACGCCCTGAGACATCACAAACACCTCTTCTCCGATCTCGATGCGGCGGTGGAACACGCGCGGAGCCACATTCGACGAGAGCGCGATGCCGCGAGCGCGTAGGGTGGAGCGTTGTCGCGCGCGCCAGCCACCGCTGGCATCCGCCGGTTCTCGAAACAGCCAAGCCACATGCGAGACGCGTCGGCGCGACATCACACCGTCCCCCATCGCAGTCGGGAGAACAGCGAAGTGCCTGGAGAGAATCTCACCCGCGTCGAAGCGCAGGAGCGCCGCGCGATCATCGATCCTTCGGGGTCGGGAATCTCGTACGAGATCAGCCTCGACCTGACGACCGGCGAAGAGACCTTCGGATCGCGCACGGTCGTCCGCTTCGGAGCGACACCCGGCGCGTCGACCTTCATCGATCTCATCGCCCGCGACGTGCACGCGATCACGCTGAACGGCCGCGCGCTCGACGGCGCCGCCTTCGCCGACTCGCGGATCGCGCTCGACGCACTCGAGGCCGAGAACGAGCTGGTCGTCGACGCCGATGCGCTCTACACGAACACGGGCGAGGGCCTCCACCGCTTCGTCGACCCCGTGGACGACGAGGTCTACCTGTACTCGCAGTTCGAGGTGCCGGACTCTCGCCGCGTGTTCGCGGTGTTCGAGCAGCCCGACCTGAAGGCGACGTTCCAGTTCACCATCACGGCTCCCGAGCCGTGGAAGGTGGTCAGCAACTCCCCGACTCCCGAGCCCCATCGGCACGGCGACGGCACAGCCACGTGGCGGTTCGAGCCGACGCCCCGCATCTCGTCCTACATCACGGCGCTCATCGCCGGGCCGTACGAGCAGGTCACGTCCGAGCTCACCAGCTCCTCCGGCCGAGTCATCCCCCTCGGCGTCTTCGCTCGCAAGAGCCTGTGGGAGTATCTCGACGCCGACTACGTCTTCGACACGACGCGCAAGGGCTTCGCGTACTTCGAGGAGAAGTTCGGCTACCCGTACCCGTTCGCCAAGTACGACCAGCTCTTCGTGCCGGAGTTCAACGCCGGCGCGATGGAGAACGCCGGCGCGGTCACCTTCACCGAGACGTACGTCTTCCGCAGCAAGGTCACGGATGCTGTCAAGGAGCGTCGCGTCGTCACGATCCTGCACGAGCTGGCGCACATGTGGTTCGGCGACCTCGTGACGATGAAGTGGTGGAACGACCTCTGGCTCAATGAGTCGTTCGCCGAGTGGGCGTCGACGATCGCGACCGCCGAGGCCACGGAATGGACCGAGGCCTGGACGACGTTCAACGCGATGGAGAAGACCTGGGCCTACCGGCAGGACCAGCTCCCGTCGACGCATCCCGTCGTCGCGCAGATCAACGATCTCGAGGACGTCCAGGTCAACTTCGACGGCATCACGTACGCCAAGGGCGGCTCGGTGCTCAAGCAGCTCGCCGCGTGGGTCGGCGTCGAGGCGTTCTTCGCCGGCGTCGCCGCCTACTTCAAGAAGCACGAGTGGTCCAACACGGAGCTCTCCGACCTCCTGACCGAGCTCGAGACGACGAGCGGTCGCGAGCTGGCGACCTGGTCGAAGAAGTGGCTGGAAACAGCAGGCGTGAACACGCTCTCCCCCGAGATCGCGACGGACGCGAGTGGGGTCATCACGCGCTTCGCCATCGTCCAGACGGCCCCCGCCGACTACCCGACGATCCGGCCGCACCGCCTCGGCGTCGGCTTCTACCGCCTGCAGGGCGACGCCCTCGTGCGTGTTCACCGGATCGAGCTGGATGTGGACGGCGACCTCACCGAGGTACCCGCGCTCAAGGGGCAGACCCGACCGGATCTCGTGCTGCTGAACGACGAGGACCTCGCGTACGCGAAGATCCGCCTCGACGACCGTTCGCTCGCCACCGCGATCGGGCACCTCGGAAAGATCAGCGACCCCCTCGCCCGGTCACTGGTCTGGGGCGCCGCCTGGGATCAGACACGGGATGCCGAGGCCTCGCCGAGCGCCTACATCGACCTCGTGCTGCGCAACATCGGAGCCGAGACCGAGTCCACGACCGTGCGCACCACCCTCGCCCAGCTGCAGCTGGCCGCGAACTCGTATGTCGCGCCCGAGAAGCGGTCCGCTGCGCGTGAGAAGGTCGCGGACGCGCTTTGGGAGCTCGCCCGCGCCGCAGAGCCCGGCAGCGACAGCCAGCTCCAGCTCGTGACGGCATTCGCGAGTGCCGCCTCGACGGCCGCGCACTGGGACCGCGTGCGGCACGTGCGTGCCGGTGAGATCGACTTCGACGGCCTGGAGATCGACACCGACCTGGCATGGCAGCTGCTGGTTTCGCTCGCGGCCGGCGGGGTGATCGGCGACGCCGAGATCGACGAGGCCCTGGCCGCCGACAACACCGCGAAGGGCGGGGAGTTCGCCGCTCAGGCGAAGGCGGCGCTCCCGACCGCCGCAGCGAAGCAGGCGGCGTGGTCGTCGCTGATCGACAGCGACGAGCTGCCCAACACGCTGGTGCGGTCCACTGCCGTCGGCTTCACCCACCCCGCGAGCGTCGAGCTGCTGAACGACTTCGTCCAGCCGTATTTCGACATGCTGCTTCCGGTCTGGGAGTCGCGCAGCTATCAGATCGCGCAGTACCTGATCGTCGGGCTCTTCCCCGCGCCGCTCGCGAGCATCAGCCTGCGCAACGCGACTCGCTCGTGGCTCGCCGCGAACAAGGATGCCGCGCCCGCTCTGCGCCGTCTCGTCGGCGAGAACCTCGCCGGCGTCGAGCGTGCCCTGCTCGTCCAGGAGCGCGACGCGCAGTGATGGCAGACGGATGCCCCACCCCCCGTCGGTGGGGCGCGGCATCCGCTTCCGGAGCTTGACGATGCGACACTCGAACGCTGAAGGAACCGCCGCATGATCGACTGGGCCCAATTCTGGAACTCGGTCGGCGCGAATCTCCTGATCGCCGGGCAGAAGCTCCTGGCGATTCTGGGGATCATCCTGGCCGCCCTCATCCTCGCCTGGATCATGAGGGGACTCATCGGACGCATCGTCGACCGGATCGTCTCTGGCGCGAAGACCAAGGCCAACGTGGACGACACACAGGCCCTGGACCGCTCGCCCCTCGCTCAAGTGCGGCTCGTGCAGCGCACGAGGACCCTCGGATCCATCCTCACCAACATCGTGAACACGACGATCGTGATCGTGGCCCTCATCCTCGTGGTCTTCACGATCAGCCCGGACATCATCGGCTCGTTCACCCTGCTCACCGCCGCGATCGGCGCCGGCCTCGGCTTCGGCGCCCAGAACATCGTGAAGGACGTGCTGAACGGCATCTTCATCGTGGCCGAAGACCAGGTGGGCATCGGCGACGTGGTCGACCTCGGGCTGGCGACGGGGATCGTCGAGTACGTGAGCGTCCGTGTCACACACGTGCGCGATGTCAACGGCACCCTCTGGTACGTGCGCAACGGCGAGATCACGCGTATCGGCAACATGTCGATGGGCTGGTCGCGCGTCATCATCGACCTCGCGGTGCCGGCGGATGCCGACATCGGCGACGTCGAATCGGCGATGCTCGAGGCGGCGAAGGATCTCTCGGTCGACCCCAAGTGGCGGAGCCGGATCCTCGAGAAGCCCGAGGTCTGGGGGCTGGAGTCCGTGTCGGGCGATGCCCTCGTGATCCGCCTGGTCATGAAGACCCGCGCGAACGCTAAGGACGACGTCGCCCGCGAGCTGCGGATGCGGCTCAAGCACGCGATCGACGAGCTCGGGCTCACTCTCCCCCAGCTCAACTCGATCACCCTCACCGGCGTCGACGCCGCGCAGCGCGTGCGCGGCGCGAACCCGCCGAAGACGAAGCCCATCACCCAGCCGATGCCCGAGAAGCCCGTCTGGAAGCCACGCCTGCCCCGGCGCGCTCCCAAGCCCGATGATGACACCGAACGCCCGGACGGAGGACCGACGCCATGACCGAGAACCCGGATGCCGCACCGCTGAGCTTCTACGACGAGGTCGGCGGTCACGAGACCTTCGTCAGGCTCGTGGCGGCCTTCTACCGCGGGGTCGCGTCAGACCCGGAGCTGCGGTCCATGTACCCCGAAGAGGACCTCGGTCCGGCGGAGGAGCGGCTGAGGCTGTTCCTCGAGCAGTACTGGGGCGGCCCCACCACGTACAGCCAGGAGCGCGGACACCCCCGGCTGCGGATGCGGCACGCCTCCTTCCATGTGAACCCCGCAGCCCGCGACCTGTGGCTCCGCCACATGCGTGCCGCCGTAGACGAGCTGCAGCTGTCGCCCCTTCACGAGGCGACGCTGTGGGACTACCTGCAGCGTGCCGCGCACGCGATGGTCAACACCTTCGAGCCCAGCGGCATCGGACCGTCCTCCGACGGCCGGGGCGCAGCATCCCTGCCCCTCACCGCGTCGCCGCTCGGCGACACGTCCGCTCGACCCCCCCCCCCCCCCCGGATACAAGAACCGCTCGACGACGAAGGAGTCGCCATGCCCCCCGCCACCACCCATTCCGCCGATGTGCTCGTCATCGGATGGGGCCTCGCCGGCCTCGTCGCGGCCGGCGAAGCCGCCGCCTCAGGCAAGTCCGTCGTGATCGTCGACCAGGAGCCCCGTACGAATCTCGGCGGCCAGGCGTGGTGGTCGTTCGGCGGTCTCTTCTTCGTCGACTCGCCCGAGCAGCGGCGGATGGGGATCAAGGACTCCCTCGACCTCGCACGCCAGGACTGGTTCGGCAACGCGGCGTTCGATCGGGAGGACGATGCGTGGCCCCGCCGGTGGGCCGAGGCGTACCTGCAGTTCGCGGCCGGCGAGAAGCGCTCCTGGCTGCGCGAGAAGGGCGTCGGCTTCTTCCCCGTCGTCGGCTGGGCCGAGCGGGGCGGATACACCGCTCTCGGTCCCGGAAACTCGGTCCCCCGCTTCCACATCACGTGGGGCACCGGCCCGGGCATCGTCGCGCCGTTCCAGGCGGCCGTGGAGGCGGGCGAATCCGCCGGCCTCGTCACGATCCTCCCCCGGCACCGCGTCACCGCCCTCACGCTGTCCGAAGGCACCGTGACCGGTGCGACGGGCGACCTCCTCGCTCCCTCCGGGGCGACACGCGGCGTCGCATCGTCACGGGAGGTCGTCGGATCGTTCGAGATCTCGGCCGCCGCCACGATCGTGTCGTCGGGAGGCATCGGCGGAAATCACGAGCTGGTGCGAGAGTGGTGGCCCGAGCGTCTCGGCACACCCCCGGCGAGCATGGTCACCGGCGTCCCCGCCTATGTCGACGGATCGATGCAAGTGGTCACCGAGGCGACGGGTGCGCGGCTCATCAACCGTGACCGCATGTGGCACTACGTCGAGGGCATCCAGAATTGGAATGCGGTGTGGCCGGATCACGGCATCCGGATCCTGCCCGGCCCTTCCTCGATCTGGCTCGATGCGACAGGCAAGCGACTGCCGGTGCCCCTCTTCCCGGGCTTCGACACGCTGGGGACGCTCGCCCACCTGCGTGGGACGGGCCATGACCACTCCTGGTTCGTCCTCTCGCAGAAGATCATCGAGAAGGAGTTCACGCTCTCTGGCAGCGAGCAGAACCCTGATCTGACCGGCAAGGATGTGCGGCTTCTCGCGAAGACCCGGCTGGGCAAGGGAGCCGGCGCACCGGTGCAGGCCTTCATGGACAAGGGCGCCGACTTCGTCGTCCGCGACACGCTCGAGGAGCTCATCGCCGGGATGCAGGCGCTGCCCGGCGGCGACGTGCTGGATGCGGAGCGGGTGCGGCTCGAAGTCGAGGCGCGCGACCGCGAGATCGACAACGACTTCACCAAGGATGCCCAGATCGCGATGCTGCGCTCGGCGAGGGACTATCGCGGCGACAAGCTCATCCGCACCGCGACGCCCCATCGCATCCTCGACCCGAAGTCGGGGCCGCTCATCGCGGTCAAGCTCCACGTGCTCACCCGCAAATCGCTCGGCGGCATCGAGACCGACCTGTCCGGTCGTGCGCTCGGCGCCTCGGGCGAGCCGATTCCCGGGCTGTACGCAGCCGGGGAGGCCAGCGGATTCGGCGGAGGAGGAGTCCACGGCTACCGGGCGCTCGAGGGCACCTTCGTCGGCGGATGCCTGTTCTCAGGTCGCGTGGCGGGCCGCGCTGCAGCAGCCGCCGTCTAGGGTGGTGCGCCCGGCCGGCGCCGGTGTCCCCGGCGTCAGAGCCACTTGCGCGCGCGGAACACGAGATAGAGGCACAGTGCCGACGCCAGCATCAGGAAGAGCGCGAACACGAACCCCCACCGCCAGGTGAGCCCGGGGATTCCGACGAAGTTCATGCCGTAGACGGCCGCGACCAGTCCCGGCGCGAAGATGATGGCCGCCCACGCCGAGATCTTCTTGGAGTGCTCGCTCTGCGCGAGACTCGTCTCGGTGAGCCGGCGCATCTCGTCGTTCTGCTGCTGTGCGACGAGCGTGGCGTGTGTCTGCAGCGCGTTCGCGAGCGTCTGGCGGAACTCCTCGACCTTCTCCGTGATGGAGATGACGTGGTCGAGGACGTCACGAAACGATCGCCGGAGCTCGAGTGCGTGCGGATCGTCGTGGTTCTCGGCCTCGAGGTCGTCGCGCAGCGTCGTGACGATCTTGACGAGAGGGCGGATGGCGCGCTGCAGCTCCATCACCTCGCCGGACAGGTCGTAGATCCGCTTGGCCACGGCACGGTCCCCGGAGAAGAGCTGGAACTCGATCTCGTCGATGTCGTTCTCGAGACCCGAGACGACCGGCTCGTACTCGTCGACCACTTGGTCGACGATCGCGTACAGCACGCCGAGCGGCCCGCGTTCCAGGAGTTCGGGGGTCGTCTCGAGGCGCGCCCGCACCCTCTTCAGGTCGGGCGACTCTGCCTGGCGGATGGCGATGACGAAGTTGGGACCCACGAAGACGTGCACCTCGCCGAACTCCACGGATTCGTCGGCATCCATGTAGCGCGCGGGTCGGAGGACGACGAACCGCGTCTCGCCATACCGATCCAGCTTCGCGCGCTGATGCCCGGTGAGGGCATCCTCGACCGCGAGTTCGTGCAGCCCGAACTCGGCCGCCGCAGCCGCGAGCTCGGCCTCGTCCGGTCGATAGAGCCCGATCCAGGCGAACCCGCCCATCCGGCCGACGGCCTCGAGGGTGCCCGCCAGCCCCGCGGGTGTCTCCACCCTGCGGCCGTCGACGTAGACCGCGTCATCGATAAGTGTCACGCGCGACAGTCTGGCAGTCGAATGTGTCGCCCGACGCGGGCATGACTCTCGACGCGCAGATGACGGGTCGCTTCACACGCCCGGATGCGCTGCTCCCGCCGAAGCGATCGGGCGGTCAGTCCTCCCGCGTGCCGCCCGTCGCGCGCACCGGCCCGAGGCCGATCCGCTGAGGACCGCGCACGAGGATGTGTCCGCGCGCGAGGGTCAACCGCGACCAGGGTCCCGCGGTGAGGAGCCGGGCATCCTCCTCCCCCACGATGAATCCCAGCGCGAAGGCGGCGAAGGCCGCGCCGAGGGGAAGGCCGGCCAGCTGGTCGTCGGGCGCTCCCCAGACCGAGGCCCGGACGGTGCGGACCACATCTTCTCCGGGGTCGGCCGGCATAGCCTCCGCCACCGAGGCGATGCCGAACTGGGCGCGCGCGGCGAGCACCGCGGCGCGGAGCGTCCCTGCGGCCTCCCAGCCGCCCTTGGGGGGCGCCACGCCGGCCCATGCCGGCGACACGGCGACTTCCGGCAGGATGATCGCCCGCTCGTCGTCAGGCGCGGCGACGAGGAGGGGAGCCTCGACCACCAGGTCGCAGACCAGCTCCGGGTCTACCGGAAGAGCCCGCAAGGCGAGCACGGTCGGTGTCGCGTCGAGCAGCCCGCGCGGCGCGAGCGGTGCGGAGGTCATGGCAAGTGTGCCGTTCGCCGCCTGCAGACGCACCCCACTGTCACCGAGCCGTGAGGTGCGGCTCGCGAAGGTCAGAGCATCGGCGGCGGCTTCGGCATCGGGGAAGATCAGGCGCTGCGACATCCGCCCTAAACTACCAAGCGTCGCGGGATCCCTCCCGCAGAAGTCGGGAGGATGCTGTGACAGACGCCGCCGAGAAGCCTCTGGACGTCGATCCCGTCGCAGCGCTCCTCAACGTCTTGAACCTCGCCGACTCCACCGCGCGGACCACCGAGGACATCTTCACGGGCGTCTCGCAGCCGATGCCGTTCGGCAGGATCTACGGCGGGCAGGTGCTCGCGCAGTCGATCATCGCTGCCGAGCGGACGATCCCTGTCGGCCGTGCCGTGCACTCGATGCACGGCTACTTCCTCCGACCGGGAGACTCCTCCAAGGGGCTGACGTTCGCCGTGGACCGGATCCACGACGGTCGCTCCTTCTCGACGCGCCGCACGCAGGCCTTCCAGGATGGAGTGCCGATCTTCTCGATGATCGCCTCCTTCCAGGACGACGATGAGGGCCTCGAGCATCAGGACCCGATGCCCACCGGCATCCCTTCCCCTGATGACCTCCCCGATCTCGAGGACCATCTCACAGGCATCCACCCGATGAGCAAGCGGCTCTTCCTCGATCGCCCGGTGGACCTCCGGCACGTGCCCTCGCCGATCTATGTGTCGGTCGAGGGCGCGCTCGAGCCTCGACAGGCGGTGTGGATGCGCGCCCGCAGACCGCTCCCGGACGACCCCGCCGTTCACCGTGCGGCGCTCGCCTACATCAGCGACCTGACGATTCAGGAGTCCATCCTGCGCGCGCATGGCATCGCCTGGACGCGTCCTGACCTCAAGGTGGCGAGCCTCGACCACGCCATGTGGTGGCATCGCCCCGGACGGATCGACGACTGGCTGCTCTACGTGCAGAAGTCCCCGAGCGCGCGCGGCGGGCGAGGCCTTGCGACGGGCAAGATCTACACGGCAGACGGGATGCTGGTGGCCAGCGTGGCCCAGGAGATCATGGTCCGCGTTCCGGACTGAATGCCGGGCCGGCCCTCAGGCGCGGTGCGCGTAGACGATCGGGGCGCCGAGATACGGGGTCCACGCGGCGCGTTCCTCGGCCGAGAGCCGCAGGGGCCTTCCCGTCGCCGCGTCGACCTTCACCACGACGGTGGTCGCGCGCGCGTAGACCGTCTGACGGCCGTGCTCGCCGGCGGTCTCTCGAGGACTGCAGACCTCGTAGCAGACCTCGATGCTCGAGCCGCCGAGCTTGCCGAACCACATCTGCACATCGAGCGGATGCCGCTGATAGGGAACGGGCGCGAGGTATTCGATCTCCTGACGAGCGATGAGGGTCAGCACGCCGCTGTGCAGGCTCGACTCGAGGACGGCCGTGGGCGGCGCGGTTTCGCCCGGATCCGGGAGCCAGAACGCGCGCACACGAGACTCTTCCAGCAGCTTGAGCATCGATGTGTTGTTGACGTGATTGAACGCATCGAGGTCGCCCCAGCGCAGGGGGATCGGGATGTGGAGGCGCGCCCCATCCGGCGTCGCCTCCACCTCAGCGACCGGCGTGTCAGTCACGGGTGCTCCTCACTGCGTTCGTCGGCACGCCTCCATGCCGTCTGCGTCCGAGCACGCTCGGGTGCGTTCGCCTCAATCGCGTGTGAGCTTGCGATACGTGGAGCGGTGCGGCTTGGCCGCGTCGGCCCCGAGGCGCGCGACCTTGTTCTCCTCGTACGCCTGGAAGTTGCCCTCGAACCAGTACCACTTGTCTGGATCTTCGTCGGTGCCCTCGTACGCCAGGATGTGCGTCGCGATGCGGTCGAGGAACCATCGGTCGTGGGTGATCACGACGGCACAGCCAGGGAATTCGAGAAGAGCGTTCTCGAGCGATCCGAGCGTCTCGACATCCAGGTCGTTCGTCGGCTCGTCGAGGAGGAGCAGGTTGCCGCCCTCCTTGAGAGTCATGGCGAGGTTGAGACGATTGCGCTCACCACCGGAGAGCACACCCGCCTTCTTCTGCTGATCCGGACCCTTGAAGCCGAACTTGGAGACGTACGCGCGGGACGGAATCTCGATCTTGCCCACCGTGATGATGTCGAGGCCGTCCGAGACGACCTCCCACAGGGTCTTCGTCGGGTCGATGTTGGCCCGAGACTGGTCGACGTAGCTGATCTTGACCGTCTCGCCGATCTTCAGGTCGCCGCCATCCAGCGGCTCGAGCCCGACGATCGTCTTGAAGAGTGTCGTCTTGCCCACGCCGTTCGGGCCGATGACGCCGACGATTCCATTCGGAGGCAGGCTGAAGCTCAGTCCGTCGATGAGCGAGCGGCCCTCGAAGCCCTTCTGCAGCTTCTTCGCCTCGAGGACGATGCCGCCGAGGCGTGGCCCTGGGGGGATCTGGATCTCATCGAAGTCGAGCTTGCGGGTCCGGTCGGCTTCGGCCGCCATCTCCTCGTAGCGCGCCAGACGCGCCTTCGACTTGACCTGGCGACCCTTGGCGTTCGAGCGGACCCAGTCGAGCTCATCGGCGAGGCGCTTGGCGAGCTTCGCGTCCTTCTTGCCCTGGACGTCGAGGCGCTCGCGCTTCTTCTCGAGATAGGTCGAGTAGTTGCCCTCGTAGCCGATGAGGCGCCCCCGGTCGACCTCGGCGATCCACTCCGCGACGTTGTCGAGGAAGTACCGGTCGTGGGTGATGGCGATCACAGCGCCGGGGTACTTCTGAAGGTGCTGCTCGAGCCAGAGCACGCTCTCTGCGTCGAGGTGGTTGGTGGGCTCGTCGAGGAGCAGGAGGTCCGGCTTCTGCAGGAGCAGCTTGGTGAGCGCGACGCGACGCTTCTCACCGCCCGAGAGCGGGGCGATCTCGGCATCGCCGGGCGGAGTACGCAGCGCGTCCATGGCCTGCTCGAGCTGCGAGTCGAGGTCCCACGCGTCGGCCGCGTCGATCTCCTCCTGCAGGACTCCCATCTCCGCCAGCAGCGCGTCGAAGTCGGCGTYGGGATCGGCCATGAGGCCCGAGATCTCGTTGAACCGGTCGACCTTCGCCTTGATCGCGATGCCCTCCTGGATGTTCTCCAGGACGGTCTTCGTCTCGTCGAGCACGGGCTCCTGCATCAGGATGCCGACGGTGAACCCCGGGGTCAGCTTCGCCTCGCCGTTGGACGGGTGGTCGAGGCCCGCCATGATCTTCAGGATCGTCGATTTGCCGGCACCGTTGGGGCCGACCATGCCGATCTTCGCTCCGGGGAGGAACGACATCGTGACGTCATCGAGGATCAGCTTCTCGCCGACCGCTTTGCGGGCACGGACCATCTGGTAGATGTACTCAGCCATAACCGGTCCAGTCTAGGGCCGTGGCCTGCCCGGTCCCGCCGATGGCCAGGAGTCGGTGCCGGCTCCCGCGCTGCGCAGTGTGCGCCGAGCGGATCAGGTCACCAGTCGATGGGCCGCGTATCGCCGATCAGGCACTCACCGGAGCCCACGGTGCGCAGCACCACCGCAACCGGCGATCCTGTCGCCGGGCCGACCTGCCCGACGAGGCACTCGCCGGCCCAGAGCACCGCGAACTGAATGCTCTCGGCCGGGTTTCCCACCGTCGACTCGTCATTGGTGACCTGCATCGCGGCCTTGTCGAACCCGCCCGCGGCGAGCGCATCGATGTAGGCCCGACCGGACACGTTGTCCGGACCGGCCCACACCGCGGCGACGATGGAGCTGAAATACGGCAGGTTGTCTGCTGCTGTCCCATCCGCCTTCAGCGCCGGCGCCGATTCCGTCGGGGCAGGGGACGGAGACGTGTCGGACGGACTGCCGGACGGGCTGGCCGACGTCGTCGGCATGGAAGTCGGGCCGGACACATCGGGACCCGACGCCACGCACCCCGCGAGCATCGCCACGATCAGCAGACCGGCGAGACCGGCCGCGGCGCCTCTGGTGGCCCACTTGCCCGTTCGCGTGGTGGGCCGACGGCCGGGGCGCGAGGGGGGCTCGGGTCGGAACACAGGGAGAGTCTAAGCGTGCGCCGCCGAGCCCCCGCCGTGCTCAGAACGGCGGATCGCCCGCCTCGAATGACTCAGCGCCGTCACCGCGCAGATCGGCTCCGACGAGCGCCGTCTCAGGTTCGCCTGCTCCGGGAACCGCCCAGCTGGCGGAAGAGTCCGACTCCGTCCAGGTGGAGTCGACGTTCTGTGCAGCGCCGACTGCGGGGAGAGGGGCGGCATCCTTTTCAAATCGGGACGTGCCGAACAGAAGATCATGACCGATGGAATCAGCATCGATCTCCACCGCGATGCCCTTCTTGGTGCCGGTATCCCACTCCCGCACGCGCAGGCGGCCGGTCAGGACCACCCGGTCACCCTTGTGCAGCGAGGCCATCGCGTGGTCGGCGAGTCGCCTGTAGGTCGACACGTTGTACCAGTTGGTGCCCGAGTCGGTCCAGCTGCTGGTCGCGTTGTCGTATCGCCGCTGTCCGCTTGCGACCCGGAAGGTCGTGATCGCCACTCCGGCGGCCGTGCGCCTCTGCTCGGGCGGCGTGGCGATGTTGCCGGTGACGGTGATGGTGTCGGTCATTTCGCATCCTCTCTCGCGCCCGAGGCCGATCCTCGGGCCGCGCTGCCGCCCGAGTGCCCGTCGGGCGGCAGCGCCTGATCCAGGTTGCTTCGACCACCTCCGCGAGCGAGCGCCGATGCGACGCTTGGGGACAGTTCGTCTGCTGTCGTCGCATGGGGAGGAATCGGCAAGCCCGCCCGCGTCCTGCCCTCCGTGCGGAATGTCGGAGGTCGTACATATCTTCGAGAGTGACGAAGGAGGGACCATGACCTCACTCACCCAGACGACGACATTCGCGCCGCCCCTTCTGCGCGGCGGCACTCCGGTTCGCCTCGCACAGGCCGCTGCCGGGCTGTGGCGCGTGATCGACCCCGACGGCCGGATCATCGGGCATCTCGAGGCCCGAGCCGAGCATCAGGGGATCCGCTATCGAGCGCGCCGGTTCCATGCGCCGAGTCGCGCGTTCCGAGATCTCGGCGCCTTCTGGTCTGCGGACGATGCGGTCGAGTGCCTGCGGCTCGGCCGGTGAAGTCACACCACCGATTCGAGCTGGTGGTACGCGGCGACGGGAGCGCCGCCGCGCACCTGAGGCCACGCCTCGGCGAGGATCCCCACCGCACGCCGCAGGTTGTCGGCGGGGGCGGTGAAAGGAAGTCGCAGATGACGGTCGTGGCCACCGTCCACCGAGAACCGGGGGCCGGCAGAAAGCAGAAGCCCGCGAGAGCGGGCATCCATGACGATCGCCGAGCTGAGCGGAGCATCCAGCTCGATCCACAGCGACACTCCGCCCCGCGGACGCGGCACGGACCACTCAGGAAGGGCGGAGCGCAGCGCATCGACCGCCGCGTCCCGACCTTCGCGGAGAACGTGAGACCGCTGGGCGACGATCTCGCCGAATCTCGGAAGGAGCTCGGCGGCGACCGCCTGCTCGAATTCGGGCGTGCCGAGGTCGTGGGTGGATCGGGCAGCGATCAGTCGGCGCACCAGATCGGCACTCGCACGGATCCATCCGACCCGGAGTCCACCCCAGACCGTCTTTCCGAGAGATCCGATGCGGACGACAGAGCCGGAGTCCGCGTCTACGAATCCGGGCGATACCGGACCCCGGTCGATATCCAGGTCAGCCGTCGTCTCGTCAAGAACGAGCAGGGTTCCCGACCGCTCGGCGGCCGTGAGAATGACCGCGCGGTCCTCGCCCGTCATGGAGTGACCGGTCGGGTTGTGGAAGTCGGGCATGAGGTAGGCGAGGACAGGGAGCGTCCGGGCGAGCGCCTGTTCGGCCCTGTCCAGGTCCCAGCCGTCGGACGTCGTGACCGGAAGTCCCACCAACCGGGCGCCGGCGCTTCGAAAGGCGTCCGCCGCGTGAGGGTAGGTAGGTGTCTCGATGAGCACCCGATCACCCCGCCCGAGCAGCACCGAGGCGAGGAGGTGGATCGCCGATTGTGCGCCCGTCGTCACGACCACCTCGCTGGGATCGGTCGGGATGCCGCGCTCGGTGTAACGGTCGGCGATGGCGGATCGCAGGTCGGTGCGGCCGAGCACGTCATACCCACTCCGAGTGACGAGTGCCGCCGATCGACTCGCCACATCGACCATGACCCGGGCAAGACCCGGCCATGCGGGAGGGCTCGCCTGCTGGAGATCGATTCCTCCCTGGGCATCCATCGAAGTGCCGGGATCATGGCGACGCAGCGGCAGCGTGACGCTGCCCGACCCACGCGTGCTGGCGATGTGCTCCGAGTCGCGAAGACTCCGATACGCGGCCGCGACAGTGCTGCGGCTCACACCGAGTGCGCCCGCCAGTTCTCGTTCGGCGGGGAGGGTCGTCCGCGGAGCGAGCCGGTTGTCGAGGCAGAGCAGACGGATCGCATCGGCCAGCGCCTCGTATGCAGGCTCGCTCGCGCGCCACCCGCCCAACGCCGAGGTCAGGGCGCGAGCAGACATTCGGGAATACATGGGGCCAGATTAGCAAGATTGGACTGCATGGGTCATGCCAATATTGCGATTGGATCTAGTCATGACCCGCCGCGTCGTTCAACTCCTCATCGGACTCGTCCTCTATGGCTTCGGCTGCGCCCTGACGATCGAGGCGGGGCTGGGTGTCGACCCGTGGACCGTCTTCGCGCAGGGCGTGTCAATCCATACGGGCATCGGAATCGGCTGGGTGACCAACATCGTGGGCTTCCTCGTCCTGCTGCTCTGGATTCCACTCAAGCAGAAGCCCGGCATCGGCACGATCGCCAACATCCTGCTCGTGGGGACGAGCATGCAGTTCGCTCTGTCGGTACTGCCGCCCGTGAGCGGCGTCGTCGCGCAATTCGGCACCCTCTTCGGCGGCATCCTGACGGTCGCCGTCGCGTCAGGGCTCTACATCGGCGCCCACTTCGGGCCCGGTCCGCGCGACGGGCTGATGACCGGACTCCACGTCCGGCTCGGCTGGCCCGTGTGGCTCTGCCGCGGCTCCGTCGAGGTCACGGTGCTGCTCGTCGGCTGGATGCTCGGCGGCACGGTCGGAACCGGCACGATCCTCTTCGCGGCCCTCATCGGGCCACTCGTGCACCTCGCGCTGCCGCTCCTCGACGCGACGCGTCCCCGGCGAGAAGTCTCGCCCGAGGTCAGTGCTCGCGGAACTCAGGCCGGTCCGAGCCCGGCTTGAGGTGTGCCACCAGCGCGCTCTTGGCGACCTCGAGGGCGGGGTAGACGCCGATCGCGGATTCGGCCCCCACCATCTTCACCGAGAAGGCGTCATCCGCGGACTTCTCGATTGTTCCGACGGCACCTGACGGCCCGTACGCCACCCAGAGGCGGCGAGTCTGCGTGTCACCCATGTCGAACTCCTTCCGGCCGGTACCTTCCTGACGCTACGCCCGGGGGTGTCTTCTGGCCAGCGCTTCACGGGCGGTTCACGGGAATCGCCGATGGGGATCTGTGCCTCTGGCGGCGAGGCGGGGAACCTCATCGATTCCGCATCGTCGGCCCTGGCCCGGTAGCCTGATACCACCCATCCCTCCGTAGCTCAGGGGACAGAGCGAGCGGTTTCTACCCGCAAGGTCGGGGGTTCGAATCCTCCCGGAGGGGCTGTCAGGCTGAGTCGCCCACCGACCGCGTGGTTGCCGCGGGCGGCTGGCGCCCTTGGCACATCGTCGCGGGCCAGACCGGCATGTCGGGGCCCGTCACTAGGATGGTCGACATGGTGGGCGCTTCCGAGAACGATCGACTCGTATGGATCGACTGCGAGATGACGGGCTTGGATCTCGACCAGGACGAACTCGTCGAGATCGCGGTCGTTGTGACCGATTTCGAGCTTCGGGCGCAGCATCCGGGATTCCAGATCGTGATCAAGCCTGACGACTCGGCGCTCACTCACATGAGCGAGTTCGTCCGTGAGATGCACACCCGATCAGGACTCATCGATGAGATCCCGAACGGTGTGAGCCTCGCGGATGCCGAGTTCCAGGCACTCGAGTACATCCAGCAGTTCGTTCCCCTCGAAGGCAAGGCCCCGCTCGCCGGCAACACCATCGGCACCGACCGCATGTTCCTCGCCAAGTACATGCCGCGCATCGACCACTGGCTGCACTACCGCAACGTCGACGTCTCGAGTGTCAAAGAGCTGTCTCGCCGCTGGTATCCCCGCGCCTACATACACGCGCCGGTCAAGGGCGGAGGGCATCGCGCGCTCGCGGATATCCAGGAATCCATCCGAGAACTGGCGTACTACCGTCAGGCCGTGTTCGTTCCGCAGCCGGGTCCGACGAGCGACGGCGCGCGCGCCGCTGCGGCCTCTGTCGTGTCCACTTTCGCTCCCGGGGTGTGAGAGAATCGTCTGGTTGCCCGCTCAGGCGGGAGACAACATGGTGGGTATAGCTCAGTTGGTAGAGCACCTGGTTGTGGTCCAGGGGGCCGCGGGTTCAAGTCCCGTTACTCACCCCAATGCGCGATGCGCGGTACGACGGTGATCGAGATGGATGTCGAGACCTTCGAGGCTCTCGTCGTCGATGAGCTCGATCTGCTGCCCGACGACATGATCGACGGGCTCGACAACGTGGTGTTCGTCGTTGAGGACCGTCCCGAAGACGGAAGTCTCGACCTGCTCGGCCTGTACGACGGATGGGCGCTGACGGAGCGAGAGCGCTACGGCGTCGGCGAGCTTCCGGATCGCATCATCGTCTATCRCGAACCGCACCTGGCTGCCTGCGCCAGCGAGGAAGAACTCCGCGACGAGGTCCATACGACGCTGGTGCATGAGATCGCTCACTTCTACGGCATCGACGACGACCGCCTGCACGATCTCGGGTGGGCCTGATGCTCGCCGCGACCATCCCGGGGACGGGCGAGCGTGTCGAGCTCGAGACCACATCGGCCCCCCACCGCGTCTGGCAGACCGTCGTCTGGAACGATCCCGTCAACCTCATGAGCTATGTGGTGCACGTCTTCCGCGAATACTTCGGCTTTCCACGAGAGCGGGCGGAGCAGCTCATGCTCCAGGTGCACAACGACGGTCGAGCCGTCGTGGCAGAAGGCGCGCGCGAGCAGATGGAGCTTCACGCCAGCGCGATGCATGACTACGGGCTCTGGGCAACCGTGAGAGAGGCGCCCCAATGACCGATCGACTCGTCGTTCTCGAGATCACCCGCATGGAGGCAGTCCACCTCGCCGGACTGATCACCCAGTTCGCCGACCTGCTGAGCGAGACGACCGATGCGACCCGTACGAGCCCCGATGACCCGGCGCTCGCACGACTGGTTCCCGACGCCTACGCGGACGACCCCGAGGCGTCGCGGGAGTTCCGTGAACTCACCCAGCGCGACCTGCTGGACCGGCGGTCGACGGATGCCGCCACCGTCCTCGCGAGCCTCCACGGCATTTCAGGACCGACGCTCGTCACCGATGATGCAGAGGCGCTCACCAGGATCGCCATCGTCGAGCTGGACGCCGAGACTCTCGGATGCTGGCTCCGCACCCTTGCGGCGCTCCGCCTCGTCCTCGCCTCGCGATTGGGCATCGTCGACGAAGCCGACCACGACGACAGCGACCCGCGGTTCGGCATCTATGACTGGCTGGGCTATCGCCTGGACGGATTGGTCCAGGCGGCCGAAGCCGACTGACGCCGGGCTTCAGGGGACCGCGAAGAGGTGGGTCGCAAGGCTCCGCGGGTCATCCCGGGCGATATGGCGCTCCTCCTGCTCCGCCCAGCGATCCCAGTGCGGACGATAGGTCTCGCCGTCCCGAGCCAGGGCCCGGTGCTTCCGAGACGTCGACGGCGACTCCAGCCAGACCCGGATGTCGCCCAGCTTCGCCGTGGCCGGAGTGAGGAGGCCGGAGCCTTCGACGATGAGCGGCAAGGAGGGATCGACGGCATGGGCCTCGGCGGGAGACCCGGCATCCCAATCCCAGCGCTGCCAGACACCGATGAGCCCGCGCGCGTGCGGGTGGAGGATGAGGCTTCGCGACGCTTCGACCCCGTCCGCCATACCGTCCCACCCGGGGTACAGATTGTCGAGCGCCACGAGCTGCACCCGACCGCGAATGGGCCACCGCGCGACGAGCTCTCGCGCGAGGCTGGACTTGCCTGCACCGCTGCGGCCGTCGACCAGCACCACCGGGTTGGTGGCGCCGAGCTCACGGACCGCCAGGACGACCTTGCCTGCGGCGGCTCGCAGCGCTGCGGAGACGGGGTCGGGGTTACTTCTTGAGGGCGCGGACGACACGGCTCAAGGCTCGACCGGCCACCCAGACGAAGGGGATGCCGACCGCGAGGAGCGAGACGATGTTCGGCTCGAACCGCACATCGCCGCCCCGGCGGATGTAGGCGCCGAGCGGCACCGCCCATCCGCCGCCGCCACCACCGCCGTTGCCGACATCATCCGACCCGCCGCCGAATCCGGTCCACGACAGCGAGACCGGGATGAGCTGCACTCCCCCGATGTCGCGCTGTTCGCCGTACGCGCTGTTGACTCCGAGGGATGCCGACTGCTTGCCGAGCTCGAGTGCGATATTTGGCATGACCCCACGCTACCCGCCCGACCCGCACCTGCCCAGGCCGAGATCACCCCGTTGACACGAGGTCTCGGGCCGGTTCGGCCGCTTCACTCCCGCGGCGGTGCGGGCGGGTGCGACGGAAGCGCCCTCCCGCCGCGAGAGCGGCCGAGCAGCGTCGCGCGAGTCACGGAGCCCTTCCCGAACCTCGCCGCAGCGTCATCGAGCGCCTCCTCGACGCGCTTCCATTCGGCATCGTCATCCCACAGGGTCAGGATCTCGTCCTGCCCCTGTCGAAGCTTTTCGGCGCGGACTCCCACGAGACGGACAGGCAGCGGCCGCTCGACCGCATCGAACAGCTCGATCGCGGCATCTCCGATCCGCTGTCCGACGGAAGTCGGCTCGCCGAGGGTCTGCGACCGGCTGAGGGTGGTGAAGTCGGCGAACCGCAGCTTGACCGAGATGGTCGATGCCACCCAGCCGTGCGTGCGCAGGCGCCCGCCGACGCGGTCGGCCAGTCGCCGCAGCTCAGAACGGAGGACAGCCGGATCGTCGATGTCGCTGTCGAAGGTCTCTTCGTGGCCGACGGTCTTCTCGACGCGCCCCGTATCGACAGGTCGAGCATCGAGGCCGCGGGCGAGGTGCCAGATCCGGTCGCCCATCGCTTGTCCGAGGGCGCGATCGAGGACAGACCGGGGTGTGTCGAGCACGTCGGCGACGGTGTGGATGCCGCGGGACTCGAGCGAGTCGCCGGCTTTGGGGCCGATTCCCCAGAGCGCGCGGACCGGCCGTGCGGCGAGGAACTCCGCCGTGTCGGGCTCCGCCACGATCAACAGCCCGTCGGGTTTGCTGATGGTCGAGGCGATCTTCGCGACGTGCTTCGTCGCCGCCACGCCGACGCTGCACGTGAGTCCGGTCTCGCTGAGGATCCTCGCCCGCAGGAGCACGGCGATCCGACCGGGACTCCCCCACAGCCGACGGGCGCCGCTCACATCGAGGAACGCCTCGTCGATCGACAGCGGCTCCACGCTGGGTGTGAACTCGTGGAAGATCTCCATCACGCGCCTGGACACCGCGACATACCGATCGAAATGCGGAGCGACGACGGTCGCGCCCGGACAGAGCCGCAGCGCCTGGCCCATCGGCATGGCCGAGCGGACGCCGAAACGCCGCGCCTCATAGGTCGCGCTCGAGACGACGCCGCGCCCCTCCACCCCGCCCACGATGACGGGCCTGCCCCGGAGCGAAGGATCGTCGAGCACCTCGACGGCCGCGAAGAACGCGTCCATGTCGACATGCAGGATGCCGGTGCCTGTGTCGTCCGCACCCTCCGGTGAGACGATCCGGCCCGTGCCGTCGCCGCGTCCCATGCGTCCATTCTCCCGGGAGCCCGGGACATCCGGTGCACGGAGGGAAAGACCGCGCGGAACGGCCACGGGCAGGACAGCCGAAGCCATCCTGCCCGTGGTCTTCGAGCGAGCTACTGTGCGGCGCGCTCCAGGACGAGTTCACGGACGCGCGCGGCATCCGCCTGTCCCTTCATCGCCTTCATGACAGCGCCGATGACGGCACCGGCGGCCTGGACCTTGCCATCGCGGATCTTCGCCAGCACGTCAGGCTGCGATGCGAGTGCGTCGTCGATCGCCGCGATGAGAGCACCGTCGTCCGAGACGACCGCGAGTCCACGAGCGTCGACGACCTCCTGCGGGGACCCTTCGCCGGCGACGACCCCCTCGAGCACCTGGCGGGCGAGCTTGTCGTTGAGCGCCCCGGAGTCGACGAGGCTTTGAAGTGCCGCGACATCGGCCGGGGTCACCAGATCCGACGCCTCGCGCCCTTGGGCGTTGGCGATGCGCGTGAGCTCGCCGGTCCACCACTTGTGCGCGGCCGCCGGTGTCGCTCCCGCCGCGACCGTCGCCTCGACCTCCGCGACCAGCCCGCCGTTCACCACGTGCTGGTACTCGAGATCCGAGAATCCCCAGTCGGTCTTGAGCCTGCGACGCCGGACCGCGGGAGCCTCCGGCAGTGCGGCCCGAAGCTCTTCGATCATCGCCATGCTCGGCGCCACGGGGAGCAGGTCGGGCTCGGGGAAGTACCGGTAGTCGTCTGCGTCGGACTTGGGCCGGCCCGGAGAGGTCGTGCCGGTGTCTTCGTGCCAGTGACGCGTCTCCTGGATGATGGTGCCACCGCCGGCGAGGATCGCCGCCTGGCGCTGGATCTCGTAGCGGACGGCACGCTCCACCGAGCGCATGGAGTTGACGTTCTTGGTCTCGGTGCGCGTTCCGAGCTTCTCCTGGCCGCGCGGACGCAGCGAGACGTTGGCGTCGCAGCGCAGGTTGCCCCGCTCCATGCGCGCCTCGGAGATGCCCAGCGAGATCACGATGTCGCGGATCGTCTGCACATACGCCTTCGCGATCTCCGGCGCGCGGTGCTCGGCGCCGAAGATCGGCTTGGTGACGATCTCGACGAGGGGCACGCCGGCACGGTTGTAGTCGACGAGCGAGTACTCGGCTCCCTGGATGCGACCGGTCGCTCCGCCCATGTGCGTGAGCTTGCCGGCATCCTCTTCCATGTGCGCGCGCTCGATCGGAACCGTGACGATCGTCCCGTCGGTCAGCTCGACGTCGACCGAACCCTCGAAGGCGATCGGCTCGTCGTACTGCGAGATCTGGTAGTTCTTGCCGAGGTCGGGGTAGAAGTAGTTCTTCCTCGCGAACCTGCTGGACGGCGCGATCGAGCACCCGAGCGCAAGGCCGAGGCTGATCGAGTACTTCACGGCCTCGGCATTCACCGTCGGCAGCGAGCCCGGAAGCCCCATGTCGACCGGTGCGACGAGGGTGTTCGGCCCCGCGCCGTGGTTGTCGGCGTGCGCGGGGTTGGCGGCACCGGAGAACATCTTGGTCTTCGTGTTCAGCTCGACGTGCACCTCGAACCCGAGCACGGGCTCGAAGATCTCGAGGGCCTTGTCGAAGTCCATCAGCTTGTCTCTGCCCATCAGCGCACAGCTCCCTTCGCACCGAGCACGGGCGCCCTGTCGAGCAGCGGTCCACCCCACGAATCGATGAGCGCGGCTTCGAGGGCCGCACCCACGCGGTACAGGCGCGCGTCCTCACGTGCGGGAGCGAGGAACTGGATGCCGACCGGCAGCCCGTCTTCGTCTGCGAGGCCCGACGGGATCGAGATCCCGGGCACGCCGGCGAGGTTCGCCGGGATCGTCGTCACATCGTTGAGATACATCTGCAGCGGATCGTCGATCTTCTCGCCGAGCTTGAAGGCCGTGGTCGGAGCCGACGGAGTCGCGATGACGTCGACGCGGGTGAACGCCTCGTCGAAGTCGCGCTGGATGAGCGTGCGCACCTTCTGCGCCGAGCCGTAATAGGCGTCGTAGTAGCCCGCCGACAGCGCGTACGTGCCGAGGATGATGCGGCGCTTCACCTCGGGGCCGAAGCCTGCGTCGCGCGTCGCAGCCATGACGTCCTCGACGGTGCCGCCGGGCACGTCGACACGCATGCCGAACCGCACCGAATCGAACTTCGCGAGGTTGCTGGATGCCTCGGCCGGGAGCACGAGGTAGTAGGCAGCGACACCGTACTCGAAGTGCGGCGCGCTGATCTCGACGATCTCGGCACCGTGCGCCTCCATGAGTGCGAGCGCGGAGCGGAACGAGGCCGAGACGCCTGCCTGGAAGCCGCTGTCGGGCAGCTCGGAGATCACGCCGACGCGGAGGCCCTTGAGCACATCGCCGCGCGCGCCCTCGCGGGCCGCTTCGGCGAACGAGGGCCAGACGTCGGTCAGCGAGGTGGAGTCGTGGGGGTCGTGCCCGCCGATGACATCGTGCAGGAGCCCGGCATCGAGCACGGTGCGCGTCACGGGACCCACCTGGTCGAGGCTCGACGCGAGAGCGATGGCCCCGTAGCGGCTGACGCCGCCGTACGTCGGCTTCAGGCCCACGGTGCCGGTGACGTGCGCAGGCTGACGGATCGACCCGCCCGTGTCCGATCCCAGAGCCAGCGGAGCTTCGAAAGCAGCGACGGCTGCGGCCGAGCCGCCGCCCGATCCGCCCGGGATCCGGGAGAAGTCCCACGGGTTGTGGGTGGGCCCGTACGCCGAGTGCTCGGTGGAAGAGCCCATCGCGAACTCGTCCATGTTCGTCTTGCCGAGAGGCACGAGGCCGGCCGCCCGCGAACGTGCGACGACTGTCGCATCGAACGGCGACATGTAGCCCTCGAGGATCTTCGATCCGCTCGTGGAGGGCATATCCGTCGTGACGAGCACATCCTTGATCGCCAGAGGGACGCCGGCCAGCGCACCGAGCGCCTCACCGGCGGCGCGGCGGCGGTCGATGTCGCCCGCGACCTCGAGCGCGTGCTCGCTCACGTGAAGGAAGGCGTGCACATCGCCGTCGACCTCTGCGATGCGGTCGAGGTGGGCCTGGGTGGCCTCGACGCTCGACACCTCGCCGGCAGCGAGCTTCTCGGCGAGCGCCGAGGCGCTCAGTCGGATGAGGTCGGTCATCACTGCTCCTCCCCGAGGATCGCGGTCACCCGGAAACGGCCGTCCGCGGCATCCGGAGCATTCGACAGCGCCTGTTCGGGCGTGAGCGCATCGCCCACCTCATCGGCCCGGAAGACGTTCTCGAGAGGGATCGGGTGGCTCGTCGCGGGGACGTCCGGCGTCGCCACCTCCGACACCTTCGCGATGTTGTCGACGATGACGTCGAGCTCGCCGGTGAGGCGCTCGACCTCCTCGTCACTCAGCTGGATCCTGGCGAGCACACCGAGATGGCGCACGAGATCGGGGGTGATTTCAGACACCAGGACAGTCTAATTGGGCGCGGTGCGCCGCCTTGGCCGGGCGTAGTCTGAGCGCGTGACGACCTATGACCCGCCTCGTCCGTGGATCGCAAGCTACGCCGCGGGAGTGCCTGCTGACATGGAGCCTGCGACCGGCTCCCTGGTCGACATCGTCGAGGCGTCGGCGCGCGATTACCCGAATGCCGTGGCCCTGCAGTTCTTCGGCCGTGAGACGACGTACCGCGAGCTGCACGAGGCGATCGACCGGGCGGCCGCCGGCCTCAAGGAGCACGGCGTCAGTGCGGGCGACCCGGTGGCGATCGTCCTTCCGAACTGCCCGCAGCACATCGTCGCGTTCTACGCGGTGCTGCGCCTGGGAGCCGTCGTCGTCGAGCACAACCCGCTCTACACGGCTCGGGAACTCCGCAAGCAGTTCGAGGATCACGGCGCCAAGCACGCCATCGTGTGGAGCAAAGTCGTCGCGACGGTGCAGGACTTCCCTGAAGACCTGCGCGTCACGACGCTCGTCGCGGTCGATGTGACCAGAGCCATGCCCCTCCTCACCCGGCTCCTGCTGCGCCTGCCCATCGCGAAGGCGCGGGAGTCCCGCGAGGCTCTGCACGAGAAGGTCAGCGGAGCGACCTCCTGGGACGAGCTCGTCGCCGCCGACCGCCTTCCGTCGACGCATCCGAAGCCGGCGACCGACGATCTGGCGATCATCCAGTACACGAGCGGCACGACGGGCACTCCGAAGGGCGCCGCGCTGACGCACCGCAACCTGCTCGCCAACGCCGCGCAGGCGCGCGCGTGGGTGCCGTCCATCACACGAGGCGACGGGTGCGTCGTCTACGCGGTGCTTCYGATGTTCCACGCCTACGGGCTCACGCTGTGCCTGACCTTCGCCATGTCGATGGGGGCGCGGCTCGTGCTGTTCCCCAAGTTCGACCCGGACATGGTGCTCGCAGTGTCGAAGAAGCATCCCGCGACCTTCCTGCCGCTGGTGCCGCCGATCGCCGACAAGCTGCTCAAGGCATCGCAGGAGAAGGGCATCCCGCTCACGGGAACGAAGGTCGCGATCTCGGGCGCGATGGCGCTTCCCCACGAGCTGGTCGTGCCGTTCGAAGCGGCGAGCGGCGGCTATCTGGTCGAGGGCTACGGGCTCTCGGAGTGCTCGCCGGTGCTGATGGCGAACCCTGTCGCCGAGCACCGCGTGCCCGGTACCGTCGGGCTGCCCCTGCCCGGCACCGAGTGCCGCGTGGTGGATCCGGACGATCTGACGGCGGATGTCGCGCCCGGCGATCGGGGCGAGCTCCTCGTGCGCGGACCCCAGGTCTTCCGGGGGTACTACGGCAAGCCGGAGGAGACCGACGCGGTCTTCGTCGACGGCTGGTTCCGCACGGGCGACATCGTCACGATCGACGAGGGCGGCTTCGTCCGGATCGTCGATCGCATCAAGGAGCTCATCATCACGGGCGGGTTCAACGTGGCCCCCACCGAGGTCGAAAACGCCCTGCGTCAGCACCCGGATGTCGAGGACGCCGCCGTCGTCGGCCTCCCCAGCTCGCGCTCCGGCGAGGAGGTCGTCGCCGCGATCGTCCCGGCCGAGGGCCGGGATGTCGACGTCGAGCAGCTCCGCGAGTTCGCGCGTGGCATCCTGACCCCGTACAAGGTGCCCCGGCGCATCTTCGTCGTCGATGAGCTGCCGAAGTCGCTCATCGGCAAGGTGCTCCGCCGCGAGGTACGGGATCGGCTGCTCGCACTCACGTCGGGCTCGTAGCGCCGCGCCCGGCCTCACCACGCAGTGAAGCTGCCCGATCGCGGCTGGATCCACGCGGCGTTGACGTATTCGTCGTCCCACGGGAAGCGTCCGTCGCGATCGTCATACGTCATCTGGAGGAGTTCCACCGAATACTCGTCGGGACGCCGGTAGAACCGGTTCGCGGCGAAGGCGATCTGCGCGGGGTTCGGTACGGATTCGACGGTGACCCGGTGACTCCACCCGGCGAACTCGAGCACCTGCCCCGCCACGATGTCGTGACCTGCCTTGACCCGATCGGCCACGTCGTTCAGGAGCAGGCTCGTGGTGCGTGGGTCGAGTCCGAAGACGAGCAGCTCGGGGTGTCCCATCCCGAACAGACCGATCGTGTAGGCGAAGGATGTCTCGCGCCGACGCATGTCACCCCCGACGTACTCGATGCTCACGCCGTGCTTCCGGATGGTCTGTGCGGTGCGCTTGTCTTCCTGGTCGAGCCAGGCGATCAGGGCGGGATCGGGGGTCAGTGTCATCAGGGGCGTCCTCTCGTCGAAGGACTTCCGACGTTAGAACATACCTACGACACTGCGTCCGGGCCGTCGTCACCCGGTACGGACGCCTGGGACTCGAGCGCCTCAGGGCCCTGTTCGACGAGAATGCGGAACTGGGCGGCGTCGATGATCCGCACCCCCAGCTCCTCCGCTTTGGCGAGCTTCGAGCCCGCGCCCGGGCCGGCCGCCACGAAGTCGGTCTTCCGGGAGACGCTCGACGCCGCCTTTCCCCCGGCGTGGATGATCGCTTCCTGTGCGCCCTCCCGCGAGTACCCCTCCAGTGAGCCTGTGGCCACGACGGTGAGCCCCTCGAGCACCCCGCCTGCGGCGGTGGCCGCGCCCGGGCCGGGGTGCCCCGGGGTCGCGAGCTGCGCCCCCGCCGCCTCCCAGCGCTCGACGATCTCGCGGTGCCAGTCGACCTCGAACCAGTCGATGAGCGCATCGGCGATGATTCCGCCCACGCCCTCCACGGCGGCCAGCTCCTCACGGGAGGCGGCGCGGATCGCGGCCAGCGAGCCGAACCACTGCGCGAGGGCACGGGCGGCGACGGGACCGACGTGGCGGATGCTCAGCGCGACGAGGAAGCGCCACAGGTCCTTCGTCTTGGCCTTCTCGAGCTCCTCGATGAGAGTGACCGCCTGCGCCGAAGGCTGGGGGCCGGTGAATCCGGACTTCTTCTCGGCGACGCTCGGATTGCGGCGGAAGGGTGCACGGCGCACCTGTTCGCCGGTCTTCTCGTCGACCTTCGTCTCACCCGTCTCGGCGTCGCGGACGACGACCTCGATCGGGACGAGTTGGTCGAGCGTGAGCTCGAACAGCCCGGCCTCCGTCACGAGGGGCGGCACCTCGGGGACCGAAGGCTGCGTGAGCGCCGCCGCCGTCACCTCGCCGAGCGCTTCGATGTCGAGCGCTCCGCGCGAGCCGATGTGCTCGACCCGCCCCCGCACCTGTGCCGGGCAGGATCGCGTGTTGGGGCAGCGCAGGTCTACGTCGCCTTCTTTCGACGGTGCGAGCGGGGAGCCGCACTCGGGGCAGTCCTTCGGCATGACGAACTCGCGCTCGGTGCCGTCACGCAGTTCCACGACGGGGCCCAGCACCTCGGGGATCACATCGCCCGCCTTGCGCAGCACGACGGTGTCGCCGATCAGCACCCCTTTGACCCGTACGACGTCCTGATTATGCAGCGTCGCCTGCCGCACGACGCTTCCGGCGACGCGCGCCGGAGCCATGACCGCGAACGGCGTCGCCCGGCCGGTGCGTCCCACCGACACCACGATGTCGAGCAGCTTCGTGTTGACCTGCTCAGGCGGGTACTTGTAGGCGATGGCCCACCTGGGTGCACGGCTGGTCGCCCCGAGCTCATCGTGCAGCGCGAGCTCGTCGACCTTCACGACGATCCCGTCGATCTCATGCTCGACGTCGTGCCGGTGCTCCCCGTAGTGCTCGACGAAGTCGATGACGCCGTCGATGGCATCGGTCGTGCGGAAGTAGGGGCTCGTGGGAAGCCCCCAGTCCGCGAGGAGCGC
Organism: Microbacterium sp. P5_B6; assembly: GCF_056400345.1. Lineage (NCBI taxonomy): Bacteria > Bacillati > Actinomycetota > Actinomycetes > Micrococcales > Microbacteriaceae > Microbacterium > Microbacterium sp. P5_B6. Next base: position 78,590 of record NZ_JBFULL010000007.1, read on the forward strand.
GTAGACCTCGCTCTGCGAGGCGACCGGCGGGTTCTGCCAGGCGCCGATGCCGTGCACGAAGAGGCGAAGGGATGCCACCCGGGCCTCGCCGGCCTCGAGCTCCAGGCCGTCCTTCTTCTCGAGCTGCTGGCGCAGGCCACCGCTCGCGGCATTGCGCGGATTGGCGAAGGCGGGGAATCGGCGGTCGGCCGACCGTCGCGCTCGCTCGTCGTCGGCGCCGCGGGCGCGGGCGTCAAGGAACACCCGCTCGCGCAGGCGCGCCTGCAGGGCGTTGAGCTCTTCGAAAGCCGCGACCGGGATGAAGACCTCGCCACGCACCTCGACGAGCGGCGGATGGCCCGTTCCGGACAGGCGATGCGGGATCCCGGCCACTCGGAGGGCGTTGACCGTGACGTCTTCGCCGACGCGTCCGTCACCGCGGGTCGCCGCCGACGTCAGCACGCCGTTCTCGTAGCGCAGACTGATTGCGAGGCCGTCGATCTTCAGCTCTGTCAGCCAGCGCACGCGCCGGCCCGCGCCGTCCTGCGCCTTGCGGCACCAGTCCCGCAGCTCCTCATCGCTGAACACGTTGTCGAGGCTCAGCATCCGCTCGGCGTGCTCGACCGGGGCGAAGAGCGTGGCCGACGCCGCACCGACGGTCAGCGTCGGCGAGTCCTGGCCCTGGAGCTCGGGATGCAGCCTCTCGAGCTCGTCGAGCCGGTGCATCCAGGCGTCATAGGTGGCGTCGTCGACGAGCTCGGCATCGCGACCGTAGTAGGCGTCTCGCGCGCCGATGATCTGCTCGATGAGGGTCTGGACCTCGGTCCGCGCCGCGTCGAGCGAAAGGGCTGCAGACTGCTCGGCATCCGTCACTCCGACAGTCTAGGGAGGGCCCCCGACACTCACACCCGGGCGGGAACCGCGGAGACGGTGCGGTCGATCGTGAACTGGCCGATGACGCGGGTGGAGTCGTACAGGACCGCCGTCTGACCGGGCGCCACGCCGTCGAAGGGCGTCGCCGGCCGTACTGTCAGAACCCCGTCCTCGAGCAGGGCACGCGCGGGCACCGGGTCGGCGTGCGCACGGATCTGCACGTCGCAGGCGAACTCGGCCGTCTCGGGCTCCCGGCCGGACCACGTGTATCGCTCCCCCGCGATCTCGGCGGTGGCGAGCGCCTCCTTCGGCCCGACGACGACGGTGTTCGACCCGGGTCGCACCTCCAGCACGAACCGCGGCTTCCCGTCGGGTGCCGGCACGCCGATCGACAGCCCGCGACGCTGGCCCACGGTGAAGGCGTGCGCCCCTTCGTGGGCACCGACGACGGCGCCGGACCGGTCGACGATGTCGCCCGTCGCGGTGCCGACCTTCTCGGCCAGCCAGCCTCGGGTGTCGCCGTCCGGGATGAAGCAGATGTCATGGCTGTCGGGCTTCTGCGCGACCGTCAGGCCGCGTTCGGCCGCCTCGGCTCTGACGAGCGCCTTGGACGGAGTCGCGCCCAGGGGGAAGTACGTGTGGGCGAGCTGCCCGGCCGTGAGCACGCCGAGCACATAGGACTGGTCCTTGGCGGCATCCGAGGCGCGGTGCAGCTCCCGGCCGTCCGGTCCGTCGACCAGCGACGCGTAGTGGCCGGTGCACACGGCGTCGAAGCCGAGCTCGATGGCACGCTCGAGGAGGGCCGCGAACTTGATCTTCTCGTTGCACCGCATGCACGGATTCGGCGTGCGGCCGGCACGGTACTCGGTGATGAAGTCCTCGATGACGTCGTCACGGAAGCGCTCCGAGAAGTCCCAGACATAGAACGGGATGCCGATCAGATCGGCGGCGCGGCGGGCGTCCATCGCGTCCTCGATCGTGCAGCACCCGCGGCTGCCCGTGCGCAGCGTGCCGCCGGCGCGAGACAGCGCGAGGTGGACGCCGACGACGTCATGGCCCGCCTCGACCGCGCGTGCCGCGGCCACGGCGGAGTCCACTCCGCCACTCATCGCCGCAAGGATCCGCATGGCTCCAGTCTACGAGCGGGCTCCTGGGCGGGTCCCGGATGCCGCTGCCCGCGCACGTTCGACGGCTGCGGGCAGCGCGGCGAGCGCCGCCTCGACGTCGGCCTCGGTCGAGGTGCGCCCGAGTGTGAGCCGAAGGACCTGTCGGGCCTCGGCATCCGTCCGCCCCAGCGCGAGCACGACGTGCGACGGCTCCGCCACGCCCGCCTGGCAGGCCGAGCCCGTCGAAACGGCGATCCCGGCCTGATCGAGGAGGAAGAGCAGGGTCTCGCCGCTGGCGCCCGGGAAGAGGATGTGCGCATTTCCGGGCAGTCGGCGGTCGGGGCTGCCGAGGAGCTCGGCGCCGTGGACGGAGGCCAGGATGCCGCGCACCAGCCGGTCGCGCAGCCCCGAGAGTCGGTCGGCCTCGGCGTCCAGCTCGGCCACCGCGAGCTCGGCCGCCGCTGCGAACGCCGCGGCACCCGCCACATCCTGCGTGCCGGCCCGCAGCCCTCTCTGCTGACCACCGCCGTGCACGAGGGCGGCGAGGGACGCCTGCCGTGCGACGACCAGCGCTCCGACACCGGCGGGACCGCCGACCTTGTGCGCCGAGACGCTCAGCGCGACGAGGCCTGCCGGCCCGGCGGCATCTCCGCGCCACCGGGAGAAGGAGACGGGCACATGGCCGAATGCCGAGACGGCGTCGAGGTGCAGCGGGATTCCGGCGCGCGCCGCCGCGAGCGCGAGCCCGTCGGCGTCGTTCACCGTTCCGACCTCGTTGTTGGCCACCAGTGCGGTGGCGAGAGCCGCACCGCCCAGCGACGCGGCGAAGGTCTCCGCGGGGATCGCACCGTCGGGGCCGAGGGCCACGGGACGCACCCCGGCGCCTTCGCGGGCGACGAGCCACCCCACGGTGTCGACGGTCGCGTGGTGCTCTCCGTCCGGCAGGACCACGACGTCGGAGCCCGGCATCCGTCCCCACCACAGGCCCTTGATCGCGAGGTTGACGGACTCCGTTCCGCCGGAGGTGAAGACGACCTCGATCGGGTCGCATCGGAGCACCGAGGCGAGCCGCTCGCGCGACTCCTCCAGCAGGCGACGCGCGCTCTGGCCTGCCGCGTGGATCGACGAGGCGTTGCCGAGAGACTCCGTCGCAGCCAGCCAGACATCCCGTGCCTCGGGCCGCAGCGGGGTCGTGGCGGCGTGGTCGAGGTACACGGTCATCCGGTCCGCCCATCACGTCGGTTACAGAGGCGACTCACGTCCTAACTACTGTAGGTCGCATGGCCAATGCCGACCCTCTCGCCGCCGTCGCCCTTCCCGGGCTCCTCAGTGAGGATTTCGACGCGCTCGGTGTCACGTTCTCATCCGGCGCGGGAACGCTCCGCGTCTGGTCCGCACACGCGGACATCATCGAGCTCGTGCTGTTCGACGACAGCGATCTGGACTGGATCATCGACGAGCTCGCGCTCGTGCCGGTGGGCGGTGGAGTCTGGGAGATCACGACTCCCCTGCTGCGCCCCGGCACGCGCTATGCGATCCGCGTCCAGGGCCCGCACGGACCCGGGAACACCTTCAACCCCAAGACGCTCCTCATCGAGCCCTACTCGAGAGGACTCGTGTCGGGCGGATTCGGGGATTGGCGGTCGGTGGCCATCGACGGCTCCTTCGACTGGGGCGGCGTCGCGAAGCCGGCCGTCCCCCTCGATCGGACGGTCATCTACGAGGGTCACCTCAAGGGGCTGTCGAAGCGGCATCCGCTCGTCCCACCGGCCCTCCACGGAACGTACGCGGGTCTTGCGCACCCCGCCATGATCGATCATTTCCTGACGCTCGGGGTCACGACGATCGAGCTGCTTCCCATCCAGGCCTTCGTGACCGAGCCCCGTCTGCTGCAGCACGGCCTGGCGAACTACTGGGGCTACAACTCCCTGAACTTCTTCACGCCGCATGCGCCCTACGCGACGGAGGCCAGCCGGTCCCAGGGGCCGGAGGCGGTTCTGCGGGAGTTCAAGGGAATGGTGAAGCTCCTCCACGAGGCCGGGCTGGAGGTGATCCTCGACGTCGTGTACAACCACACGGCGGAGGAAGGCATCGGGGGTCCCCGATCGAGCCTGCGCGGGATCGACAACCGGTCGTACTACCGGCAGCACGACGACGGTGCGTACATCGACGTCACCGGGTGCGGCAATTCCCTGAATACGTCGACGGATGCCGCAGCCCGCCTGGTCCTGGACTCGCTGCGCTACTGGGCGAACGACGTGCAGGTCGACGGGTTCCGCTTCGATCTCGCGGTGACCCTCGGGCGCGATGCCGACCACGTCTTCACCCCCGACCACCCGCTCCTCCGGGCGATCGTCGACGATCCGCTGCTGCAGGACGTCAAGAAGATCGCCGAGCCGTGGGATGTGGGCATGGGCGGGTGGCAGACAGGGAACTTCGGCGAGGGCTGGCTCGAGTGGAACGACCGCTACCGCGACCGCGTGCGCAACTTCTGGCTCAGCGACGTGGACTACGCGCGGCGCGCCTCGACCTCGCCCGTGGGGATCGGCGGATTCGCGACGCGCCTCGCGGGGTCCTCCAACACCTTCCATGCCGAGCGCGGCCCGCTGGCGGGCGTGAACTTCGTCACGGCGCACGACGGGTTCACGCTGCGCGACCTTGTCTCGTACGACGTCAAGCACAACCTCGGCAACGGCGAGCACAACCGCGACGGCGCCGACACCAACCGCTCGTTCAACCATGGAGCGGAGGGCACCACCGACGACGAGACCATCCTCGCCACGCGCAGGAAGGCCATGCGCAATCTGATGGGGACCCTCCTGCTCTCGGCCGGCACGCCCATGATCACGGCCGGCGACGAGTTCGGCCGCACCCAGCGCGGCAACAACAACGCCTACTGCCACGACTCCCCCCTCACCTGGGTTCCGTGGGAGCACACCCCATGGCAGCGCGACCTGTTCGCGCACGTGCAGCGGCTCACCGCCCTGCGACGCGACAACCCGGCGCTGCGGCCGCAGAACTTCGCCCGCCTCGACGAGCACACCGCCTCGGCATCCGTCATCGACTGGTACGACGAGCATGGCCAGACGATGTCGGGTGCGCGGTGGTCGGACCCCTCGCACCGCACGATGCAGTACGTCGCGGCATCGACGCCCGAGACTGAGCGGTTCAATCGCATCCTGCTGGTGGTCCACGGCAGCGAGCGGCCGATCGAGGTCACGCTTCCCGAGATCGACGGAGTGAAGCGCTTCGTGTCGCTGTGGTCGAGCGCGGACGAGGCTCCTCGCGACGATCAGCAGCTGTTCGCACCGGGTGATTCGCTCACTGTCGGCGGCACCACCATGCATCTGTTCCGCGCGGAATGATATCCCCGAAGGCGCCCGGGCGCGGCTGACTGTCGCGGCTCTCGGGGGCACGGTAGGTTCAGAGCGTGGTCACGTCGAAGCGCGCCTCGCAGTCCCGTCCAGCCCCGGCGTCTCCTCCCTGGCGGAGCTCGTCGCCCATCCCTCCGCGCCCGGCGGAAGCCTGGCAGCCCCACCACGAGACGGTGACGGGTCGCATTCCGCTCGCGCTGCCGTCGCCGATCACCCCCGGGGACCTGTTCCGCCCGAAGGCCTACGCGGGCGAGGTCGTCCCCTTCCGAATCACGGCGTTCCGTGAGGGGCACGATCTGATCGGCGTGCATGTGCGGCTGTTCTCGCCCTCCGGCGACGAGTCTCTGCACCGGCTTGCTCCGCTCCACGACGGTTTCGATCGGTGGTCGACCCTCATTTCGCCGCTCGAGGAGGGCGTCTGGTCGTTCCGGTTCGAGGCCTTCGGCGACGACTTCGCCACCTGGGAGCACGCCGCCGATCTCAAGATCGAGGCCGGGGTCGATTCGGCCCTCATGCGCGAGATGGGAGCGCGGCTGTTCGAGCGCGCGGTCGCCGAGAAGGCGAGGCCGCTGGCCCAGCGCCGCGTCCTGACGAATGCCGCCGCCCGCCTGCGTGACAGCGCCGTGTCCGACGCGGCCGCACTCGAGATCGTCCGCGACCACGCGATCGCCGAGTACTTCGCCGACCGCCCGCTCGCGTCGCTGGTGACGCTCGGCGAGACCCGAGAGCTGCTGATCGAGCGCGAGCGCGCGGGGGTCGGAGCCTGGTACGAGTTCTTCCCTCGGTCCGAGGGCGCCAAGCTGCAGAAGGACGGCACGATCAAGAGCGGCACCTTCCGCACGGCGGCGAAGCGCATCCCTGCGGTCGCGGCGATGGGTTTCGAAGTGCTCTACCTCCCTCCGATCCACCCGATCGGGCGCCTCAACCGCAAGGGACGCAACAACTCGCTCGACCCCCAGCCGGGCGACCCAGGGTCGCCGTGGGCCATCGGATCGGCCGAGGGAGGCCACGACGCCGTCCACCCCGACCTCGGCACGCTGGCGGACTTCCGCGCCTTCGTCCGGGCCGCCAAGGCGGAGGGCATGGAGGTGGCGCTGGACCTCGCCCTGCAGGCCGCTCCGGATCACCCCTGGGTCGCCGCGCATCCGGAATGGTTCACCACCCTGCCCGACGGGTCGATCGCCTACGCGGAGAACCCTCCGAAGAAGTACCAGGACATCTATCCGATCAACTTCGACAACGACCCCGCAGGCATCAGCGCCGAGGTGCTCCGCATCGTCCGCCACTGGATCGCCCAGGGTGTGAAGATCTTCCGCGTCGACAATCCGCACACCAAGCCCCTGCAGTTCTGGGAGTGGCTGATCGGGAGCATCAACGCCGAGCACCCGGACGTCGTCTTCCTCGCGGAGGCCTTCACGCGGCCCGCACCTCTCGCGGGCCTTGCGACCGCCGGGTTCCAGCAGAGCTATTCGTACTTCACCTGGCGCAACACCAAGGCCGAGCTGGAGGAATTCCTCCGCTGGGTCTCGACCGACACGGCCGACTACATGCGGCCGAACCTCTTCGTGAACACCCCCGACATCCTCACTGAGTACCTGCAGTTCGGGGGGCGCCCGGGATACCGGATCCGCGCTGCCATCGCGGCCACGGCGGCGCCGCTCTACGGGGTCTACGCCGGCTACGAGCTCTACGAGAACGTCGCGCGCCCCGGGTCGGAAGAGAACATCGACAACGAGAAGTACGAGTACAAGATCCGGGACTGGGTGGGCGCGGCCAGCCGCGGCGACTCGCTGGCGCCGTACCTCACACGGCTCAACGAGATCCGGCGCGAGCACCCGGCGCTCCGCCAGCTGCGCAACTTCAGCGCCCACTGGAGCGACGATGACGCGATCCTCGTCTACTCCAAGCACCTCGGCGCCGACGTGTCGCCGACCGGCCGCAGCGACACGATCATCGTCGTCGCCAACGTCGACCCGCACTCCGTGCGCCAGACGATGGTGCACCTCGACACCACCGTGTGGGGCATCCCGCCGGGCGGCGCCTATGAGGTCGAGGACCTCATCACGGGCGAGCAGTGGACCTGGTCCGATCACAATTTCGTCCGGCTCGACGCCTTCGCCGAACCGGTCCACATCCTCCACGTGAAGGAGTCGCGATGAGCGCGCTCGATGACCAGCTGCTCGACACCGTCGCGGCCGGCGCCTATCACGACCCGCACTCGGTGCTCGGCATCCATTCGGGTACCGACGCCCGAGGCGAAGCGGAATGGACCGTGCGTGCCCGACGTCCGCTGGCCAAGAGCGTCACCGCCGTCTTCGCCGATGGCACCGAGGTGCCGCTCGAGCACGTCCGCAGCGGCATCTGGGAGGGAGTGCGCGCCGGCGACGCCGGCCGCTACCACCTGGTGACCACCTACGACGAGGGCCCCGACTACGTGGCCGACGACCCGTACCGTCACCCGCCGGTCCTCGGCGAGATCGACATGCACTTGATCCGCGAAGGACGCCACGAGCAGCTGTGGAAGGTCCTGGGGGCCCACGTGCGCGAGCACGACGGCGCGTGGGGCACGTCGTTCACGGTCTGGGCGCCCAACGCACGTGCGGCTCGCGTGGTCGGGGACTTCAACGGCTGGGACGGCAGCAGCCACTCCATGCGATCGATGGGGTCGAGCGGCGTGTGGGAGCTCTTCATCCCAGCCGTGGGCCCCGGCTCCACGTACAAGTACGAGCTGCTCACCCGCCACGGCGGCTGGATCACGAAGGCCGATCCGCTCGCCCAGTACGCCGAGATCCCGCCGGCCACGGGCTCGGTCGTCGTCCAGTCCCAGTACTCCTGGAAGGATGCCGACTGGCTCGCCCGCCGGGCGAGCACGCAGCCCCTCTCGAGCCCCATGTCGGTCTACGAGGTGCATTTCGCGTCGTGGCGCCCCGGCCTGTCATACCGGGATGCCGCCGACCAGCTGATCGACTACGTGACCGCACAGGGCTTCACGCACATCGAGTTCATGCCGCTCGCGGAGCACCCGTTCGGCGGCTCGTGGGGCTATCAGGTCACCGGATACTTCGCAGCCACCAGCCGCTTCGGCCACCCCGACGACCTGCGCTACCTCATCGATCGGCTTCACCAGGCCGACATCGGCGTCATCATGGACTGGGTTCCGGGCCACTTCCCGAAGGACTCCTTCGCGCTCGCCCGGTTCGACGGCGAGCCGCTGTATGAGCACCCGGATCCCCGCCGCGGCGAGCACCGCGACTGGGGAACCTACATCTTCGACTACGGGCGGCGCGAGGTGCGCAACTTCCTCGTCGCCAACGCCCTGTTCTGGTTCGAGGAGTTCCACATCGACGGGCTGCGCGTCGACGCGGTCGCGTCGATGCTCTACCTCGACTACTCCCGCGAAGAGGGCGAATGGACGCCGAACGTCCACGGCGGGCGCGAGAACCTCGAGGCGATCTCGTTCCTCCAGGAGGTCAACGCGACCGCGTACAAGCTCTACCCCGGGATCGCGATGATCGCCGAGGAATCCACGAGCTTCCCGGGGGTGACCGCGCCCACCAGCGGCGCCGGACTCGGCTTCGGGTTCAAGTGGAACATGGGCTGGATGAACGACTCCCTGCAGTACATCAAGCGCGATCCGATGTACCGCTCCCACCACGAGGGCGAGCTCTCGTTCTCGTTCGTCTACGCCTTCAGCGAGAACTACGTGCTGCCCATCAGCCACGACGAGGTCGTGCACGGCAAGGGGAGCCTGTTCTCTCGGATGCCGGGCGACCACTGGCAGAAGCTCGCGAACATGCGCGCCTTCCTCGCCTATATGTGGGGGCACCCGGGCAAGCAGCTGCTGTTCATGGGCCAGGAGTTCGGGCAGATGTCCGAGTGGTCCGAAGGACGCGGCCTTGACTGGTGGATGCTGGACCAGCCGTCGCACGCCCAGCTGCACTCCTTCGTCGGGGTGCTGAACCGCACGTATCGCGCGCACTCAGCGCTGTGGGCCCGCGACTCCGATGGGGCCGCCTTCTCTCGGCTCGGCGGGCCGACGTGGAATCCCAACGTCATCACGTTCTCGCGAAAGGACTGGCACGGCAACACGATCGTGGTCGTCGCCAACTTCTCCGGGACGCCGGTCTACGACTACGAGCTCGACATGCCGGAGGCCGGTGTCTGGTACGAGGCGCTCAACACCGACGCGCAGGAGTACGGCGGTTCCGGCGTGGGCAACCTGGGAGTCGTGCACGCGAACGATCAGAAGCGGGCGCGCATGGTGCTGCCCCCGCTCGGCGTACTGTGGCTCCGTCACGAGCCGGAGGCGCACGTCCCGTCGGTCACCCGGGGCTGACCGGCCCGCGGGGATCGCACCCGGGGCGGGAAGAGAACCGGTCTCGGGTCAGAAGAGCAGGGACGCGAGGCGACTGCGCGCGGCGAGGGATCGCGGGTCGGTGTCTCCCACCACTCCGAACAGCTCGAGCAGCCGTTCGCGGACGGGGGCACGCTCCTCCGCAGGCAGTGCGGCGAAGAGGTCGAGGATGCGCGCGAACGCGTCCTCGACGTGACCGCCGGCGAGGTCGAGATCGGCCACCAGGAGCTGTGCCTCGATCCCGGTGGGGTCGGCCGCGGCGGCCGTCCGCGCGGCCTGGAGGTCGGCATCCTGAATGCGGTTCAGCAGGCGCACCTGACCGAGGCCGGCCTTCGCTTCGGCGTCCTTCGGGTTCTCCGCGAGCGCCTTCTCGTAGGCCGCGATCGCCCGCGGGTAGTCGCCGGCCTCGATGGCGTCGTACGCCTCGGCGTGCAGCGGGGGCAGTGGAGGCTCCGCGGGCTCCTCGTCGGCCTGCTCGCCGGGCTGAACTTCGAGCCGGCCGGTCACGCCGTTCTGCGCGGCGAGCTGCAGCAGCTGGGCGAGCACCTCGCGCACCTGCTGCTCGGGAACCGCGCCGGTGAACAGCGGCACCGGCTGCCCGCCGAGGAGCGCGACCACCATCGGGATGGACTGGGCGCGGAAAGCCTGCGAAAGCTGCGGGTTGGCGTCGACGTCGACCTTGGCCAGGACGAGCCGGCCGTCGAGCTCCGTGACGACCTTCTCGAGGATGGGGCTGAGCTGCTTGCACGGCCCGCACCACTCCGCCCAGAGGTCGACGACGACGGGGACGGTGCGCGACAGTTCGAGCACCTGCCCGAAGGTCTCATCGGTGACGTCCATCACGAGCGACGCGACGCTGCCCACGGGCGCGCTCTCTTCGGCAGGCGCCGGGGGTGCGGCGGGGCGGTTGCGCAATGCAGAGAGGTCGACCGCGCCGCGGAGGACGGCGCCGGGTGCCGGATCGGTCACTTGATCACTTTCGCGTCGAGGATGTCGGAGGCGTAGCCGAGCAGCCGGATCTTCTCGGTCGAACCCTGGCTCGGCACGTAGAAGAAGAGCTGATCGCTGAAGGTCGTCGTGAATCCCGTCGCCGACTGGTCGGCGCCTGCCAGTGTCTTCACCGTCGGATTGTCTCCGACTTTGATGACTGCTTCCGCATTGGTCGGCTTGACGGTGTCGGTCTCGGTGAGGCTCACGGCGACGATCGCGCCACTCTCCAGCGTAGTCAGCGCGAGAGGCGCGGTCGCACCCGCGGCCGACTCGAACGTGAGGCTGCCCGTCTGTGACGCCGTCGTGTTGAAGGCGTCGAGGCGCTTCTGACGGTCGGCTGCGACACCGGTGCGGAACTGGTCGCCCGCCGATTCGAACAGGTTGGCGTACTCGCTGCCGTCACCCTTGTTCAGGATGTCCGCGTAGGCGGCCGCCACGTCCTCAGGCGGCATCACCAGGAACGGCGAGTCGGGCTGGACCCCGGGCGCTCCGATGTAGGCCGGTGCGAGATCCGGCATCTTGGTCTCGGCCTCGAGGCTCGACAGGTAGGACAGCTTGTAATCGGCCCACTGATCCTGCTGCGTCAGCATCATGATGCTCGCGGTCTTGTTGGCCTCATCGGCGACGACCGCCATGACCGTCCGCGGCCAGCCGTCGTACGCCTGCGGAAGAAGCGGGAAAACCGGCTTGGCGGGGATGGCCGCCGGCGCCGCGTAGTCGCCGATGGAGGCCCGCAGCTTGTAGTTCGTCTCGCGCTCCGCGAGCGGGGTCCCCTCGAGCCGGGTCGCGGCCAGCGCGAGGTCGGAGTTGGCGTCGGCATCCGCGACCGTCGCGGAGATGCGATCCAGGATGCGGGTGGCCTGCGCCTCGGTGACGGCAGGCGCCTGCTCGCCCTCCTGCACGAGGACCGTCTCGGTCGGCGTGGGGGTCGGCGAGCCGGCGAGATCCGGCCACGAGTCGGCGGAGCAGCCCGCGAACAGCAGAGCCGACACGGCGACGGCGGGCACGATGATGAGCGACCGTCGTCCGCCCGAGAGGGCCCGACGACTGGGCGCACCGGCGCTGATCACGCCCTTGCTCTCGCCCTCGACCGCGAGGTCGATCGGCTGGGTCGCGTCGAGCGGCAATCCCTTCCGGCGCGGTCCGCGCGAGCGGCGGACGTGCCGGATGCCGAGGATGTACAGGACGATCCCGAACGCCATGATGAGCCCGCCGAGGACGATGAGCGGCCCTGCCCACGGCGTCGAGCTCGTGGTCTTCCAGGTGACGGAGAGATCGGTGGGGGCCGGCGCCGTTCCGTCCGTCGCGACGATCACGCTCATGGTCGGCGGAAGCTCTTCGCGGATGATGAGCAGGTCGTCCTGGGAGTACTCGTCGAGCCACAGATCGGACCCGGCGGGATTGCGGCCGGCGGCGGCCGCGGGCTCGGTCGGCGCGGGAGTGGCGGCAGCATCGGAGGGGGCCGGCGTCGCGGCGGGATCGGCAGCAGCATCCGTCGTCTCGTGGGAAGCCTCAGGCTCGACCAGCGTCGTCTCGACCTCGCCGTCGCCATCGACCGAGACGGCGTTGTAGGTGGCATCGGAGAGCCACGCCTCGAGGTCTGCGGTGCGGCCGTATGCCGCGAACACGGTGCCGTCTGCCGCGGCCCGGATCGTCTGGGTGCCGGGCATGGTGTTCAGAACCGCCCCCTCGATGAGGGTGAACGGGGCCTCGTCCTCGACCGAGATCTCGGTCGTCTGAGCCGTCGGTCCCTGGAAGACCGTTCGCTGAGCGATTCCCGCCCCGATCATCACGGCCGCCAGCACGAATGCCGCTACAGCCCACACGAAACGCACGAGATGAACACCTTCCTGGGTCCGCCCGGAGGGAAGCGCGGACCGATTCGACATTTCAGACTAGCGAAAACGACCTGAAAGACGCCCGGGAGGGGTTCGCTCCCGGGCTTGATGACCCACCCTGCGTAGTGTGGCCGGAACAGCACATGCCCAGGGAGGTCCCGTGAAGCTTCACAACCCGTTCCGCGTCGCCTTCGTCGCCACGCTGGGCGTGGGCCTCGGACTCCTGCTGATCACGAGCATCCAGACGCTGTCGACGATTCTGCTCTACGTCGGCACGGCCCTCTTCCTGTCGCTGGGCCTCGACCCGATCGTGGGATGGCTCGAGCGGCGGAAACTCCCCCGCTGGCTCGCTGTGCTCATCACCCTGCTGACGGTGCTGCTCGCGTTCGGCGGGATCATCGTGATGGTCCTGCCCATCATCATCGACCAGGTGACCCAGCTGGTGAATGAGGTCACGAAGCTCCTCAACCGGCCGACCGTGTGGGACGACGTCGAGGCGTGGGTCAACAGCATCTTCCCGAACCTGGATCTCAACGCGGTGTTCGAGCAGGCCCAACAGTGGGCGATCGAGAACGTGGGTGCGATCACCGGCGGGGTGATCGGGGCCGGCATCGCCTTCGCCTCGGGGCTCACCGGCGCCTTCATCATCCTGATCCTGACCATCTACTTCACCGCTGCCACGCCGGCGCTCAAGCGCTCGGTGTACCAGCTCGTGCCGGCGTCCAAGCGCCCGCGGTTCATCGACCTGAGCGAGCAGATCACCGACTCGGTCGGCTACTACGTGATCGGCCAGCTGAGTCTCGGTGTCATCAACGGCGTGCTGAGCGCGGTCTTCCTCACGATCATCAAGGCGCCCTTCCCCGCCGTGCTGGCCGTCATCGCGTTCTTCTTCTCGCTCATCCCGCTCGTCGGAACCCTCACGGGTTCGACGATCATCGTGCTGCTGTGCCTCCTCGGCTCCCCGCAGACAGCACTCATCGCCGCGATCTACTACCTGATCTACATGCAGATCGAGGCATACGTCATCTCGCCGCGCATCATGAATCGCGCGGTGTCGGTGCCGGGCGCTGTGGTCGTGATCGCCGCTCTGGCGGGCGGCTCCCTGCTGGGCCTGCTGGGAGCGCTCATCGCGATTCCCGTGGCGGCCAGCATCCTGATCATCTACCGCCAGGTCGTGATCCCGCAGCAGAACGAGCGCTGACTCTCAGCCGGCGGACGGCGCGGCGGCCGTCCCGTGCCACTCGTCCGGTAGGGGCAGTGCGTCGGCGTTCACTGCCGCGACGATCTCGGTGAGCACCCGACGGGTCTGGCTCTCCCCCACCCACAGGTGCTTGCCCCCCTCGACCGGGATGAGCACGGCATGCGGGATGCGCGAGAAGCGCTCGGCCGCTTCCTCGGGGCGAAGGTAGTCGTCGAACTCGGGCACGAGCACGATGACCGGTCGTCCGTCCTCCGCCCACGCTTCGATCTCCTCATCGGTGGCGCGGTGCAGGGGCGGAGAGAGGAGGATGATCCCCTCGATGGCGTGGTCGCGCCCGTACTTGAGGGCGAGCTCGGTACCGAACGACCAGCCCACGAGCCAGGGGTGGGGCAGTCCGCGCTCCCGCACGAAATCCACCGCCGCGGCCACGTCGAATGCTTCCGCGCGTCCTCCGTCGAAGGATCCCGCGCTCGTTCCCCGCGACGAGGTGGTGCCGCGCGTGTTGAATCGCAGCACCGCGAGATCGGCGAGGGCGGGCAGGCGGGCGGCGGCCTTGCGGAGGATGTGCGAATCCATGAACCCACCCGCTGTGGGAAGCGGATGCAGTGTCACAAGGGTCGCGACGGGTTCCGCGTCCAGGGGCAGAGCGAGTTCGCCCACCAGGGTCAGTCCGTCGAGCGTTTCGAGCTCGACGTCCTCCCGGCGCGCCGGCAGCATGAGCGGTCCGCGGATCTCCATGTCAGTTCGTGCTCCGACTCATCAGCTGATCCTCCAGCAGTGGGTGTGCCAATGTCTGCGTGCTGCCAGGTCTGCCTGCTCGCCGAGGACGCCGTCGGCCCGCCACGCGACCAGATGCGCGACGCCCGGCTCGATGGTGCGCCCGCAGCCGGGGCAGACATACGGCTTCTGCCCGCGGGCGGCCGCGACCGGCTGAACGGTCCATTCGATGCCGCGGCGCAGTTCGGTGCGCTTCCAGCCCGCCAGGAGCCGGTCGAAGGAGTCGTCGCCGTGGGGTTCGGGTCGCTTTCGCCTGGACCTCGGCATGGACTCAGTACCAACCGGTGCTCTGCGAGTGCGACCAGGCGCCGCAGGGAGTGCCGTACCGCCCGCCGACGTAGCCCAGGCCCCACGCGATCTGCGTCGCGGCGCTGGTCTCCCAGTCGGCCCCCGCCGAGCCCATCTTGCTGCCAGGAAGAGCCTGCGGGATGCCGTACGCACCGCTCGACTTGTTGAAGGCGTTGACCCGCCATCCGGATTCTCTGTTCCAGAGCGCGACGAGGCACGAGAACTGGTCGTCGCCCCATCCGCGCGCCCTGACCATGTCGTAGGCGATCGCCTGGGCGGATCCCGGATCGGGAGTCACGAAGGGCGGAGTCCAGCCGGACTTCCCCGCCGCTTTCGCGACGGGGGTCGGTGTGGGTGTGGGCTTCGGCGTGACGTAGACGGTGTAGCCGCCGCGGTCGAAGCTGGCGGCTTCGGGATCGCCCTCACCCGCCACGAGCTCGAGAGACTGGATGTCGCCGAGTCCGGTCGCGTAGAGGGTCACCGGAACGGGCTCGTCGGCCTTCGCCTCGGAGAGGGCGGACCCCGTCGGACCGATGTACGAGGCCACGAATCCCACGGCGGCGAGGGCGGCGAAGACGCTCAGCACACCGCGGCGCCGGGACCACCGAGGCGGGATGGGCGCGGGTCGGACAGCGACGGGGGCCGCGGGAGGTGCCTGTTCGTGACGACGCATCCGTCGGGACGTCACGGGGGTCATCTCGTTTCCGGAAGTCACAGTTCCCCGAGTCTACAGACGGTGCGAGGACGCGGCCATTCCGCCTGCGACCCCGAAACGGCGTGGAAGTCGGGCTCGTCAGATGACGGCCAGCATCACTTCGACGACGGCATCGAGGGCGGCATCCACCTGCGTCTCGCGGTATCCGCCGCGCTGCATCCGGAAGGCGACAGAGCGGATCTGCTCCACGGTCACCTCGTCACCCGACTCGAGGTATGCGGCGATCTTGTCGGCCACCAGATCGACCTCGGCGACCCGGTACCCGTACCGCAGGATGCTGACCCGGTCGAAGCGACCGCCCTTCGGACGGGAGAGCCGATCGAGCACCTCCTGCGCCAGCTGCTTCGACTGTCCGACCCACTCCCTCGCGCCGGCGCGGGTGACGACCGCCTGCCGCTCGCGCGCCGCGAAGGCGTCCTCGATGCGCCCCAGCGCGGAATCCACCGAGGGAATGGCGTATCCGCGCTTCACGAGCGGAAAGGCCACCTGACGGATCTCAGCGGCGGACAGCGCGCCTTCTTCACCCACCGGGCGATCGAAGGAGTCCTTCGCCCGACTGAGGAACGCGTCGACGGCGCGCTTGTCGTACCCCATGCTGCGTCGCGGAGCCTCGGGGAAGGGAGAGACCGGGCTCGCGGTCGCTGCTTCAGATGTCATGGATCAAACAACCAGGGGGATGAAGAGGTAGTACAGGGCGAGGGTCGCGATGATGGAGAGCAGGATCGAATCGAGGCGGTCGAGGACGCCGCCGTGGCCCGGAAGCCAGGAGCTCATGTCCTTGATCCCGAGGTCCCGCTTGATCATCGATTCCGCGAGATCGCCGACCGTTGCGGTGATGAGGATCACTGCGCCGAAGATGAGGCCCGCCCACCACGGCAGTCCGATCATGAACAGTCCGAGGAGGACGCCGGCGAGGAGGGCCGCTGTCGCCGCACCCGCGAAGCCCTCCCAGGTCTTCTTGGGACTGATCCGAGGCGCCATAGGGTGCTTGCCGAAAGCCAACCCGGCCGCGTACGCACCCGTGTCGGCCGCAACAGCGGTGATGATGAAGGCCAGAATCCACCACTCGCCGYCGTCCTGACGCAGCACGACGAGGCACAGGCTTCCGAGGAAGGGCACGTACAGCTGCGCGAATCCCGCGACGAGGGCGTCACTCAGGACCGCCCCATAGGTGCGGCCGTCCCGGGCCGCCATCTGGGCGATGAGCCGCCACACGATCACGATGGCCACTGCGACGAACGTCGCGACCCAGTGAAGCCACGGATCCACGAAGTAGCCGGCGAGAACGAGCAGGGCGCCCACGCCGATCTGCGGCACGAGGTCGACCTTGCGGCCCGAAGCGTTCAGCGCGCGACCGAACTCGAACAGACCGAGCACCACCGCGGCCAGCGCGAAGACCACGAAGAGCCACTTGACGAAGATGAGCGATCCGATGAGGACCGCCCCCAGCGTCAGCCCGATGAGGACCGCGAGGATGAGGTTGCGGCCCGTGCGCTGCTTGATGCGCTCGTTCGCCTCGTCGAACTCCGCGCGCGCGTGCGCGACCTGGTTCTCGAAGTCATTGCGGGCGGCACGAACCTGTGCCTGGAAGTCCGAGCCGCCCTCGGGGGCAGCACCGTCTCTCCGCGCCCGGGCCGCGTCGCGCCGGCGGTGTGGTTCGCGGGATTCCGTGGGCGACGGTCCACCGGATGCATCCGACATGAGGGCGCTCAGACCTCGAGAAGCTCAGCTTCTTTGCGCTTGAGCGCGTCGTCGATCGCGTCGACGTGCGAACGCGTGAGGGCATCCAGTTCTTTCTCCGCGCGGGCCAGCTCGTCTTCGCCGAACTCGCTCTTCAGCTCGTCCAGGTCGTCCTTGGACTTCCGGCGGATGCCCCGCACGTGCACTTTGGCGTCCTCGCCCTTGGAGCGGACGATCTTGACGTACTCGCGGCGTCGCTCCTCGGTCAGCTCGGGAAGAGTGACGCGGACGAGGTTGCCGTCGTTCGTCGGGTTCGCCCCGAGGTTAGGCGTGTCGCGGATCGCCGTCTCGATCGCCTTCAGCGCGGACTTGTCATACGGCGTGACGACAAGCGTCCGCGCTTCGGTGTTGTTGAGCGATGCCAGCTGTGCGAGCGGCGTCGGGGTGCCGTAGTAGTCGACCAGGATCTTCTGGAAGAGCTGCGGATTCGCACGGCCCGTCCGCACGGTGGCGAAGTCATCCTTCGCACCCTCCACGGCGCGATCCATGCGCGTTGCGGCATCGGACAGAACGTCGGCGATCACTGTAACTCCTCGTGGGCTGGAAGATCCTCAGTCTAGTCGGCCGGGTCTCGTCACACCGTGACGAGCGTGCCGATCGTTTCACCGAGCAATGCGCGCGTCACACTGCCGGCCGGCTCCATGCCGAACACCCGCATGTCGATGCCGTTGTCCATGCAGAGGCTGAACGCGGTTGAGTCCACGACCTTGAGTCCCCTGAGGAGAGCGTCGGAGTAGGTGAGCTCGTCGATGCGGGTAGCGGTGGGGTCCTTGTGGGGATCGGCGGTGTAGACGCCGTCGACCCCGTTCTTGGCGACGAGGATCTCGTCGCACTTCGTCTCGAGCGCGCGCTGCGCCGCGACGGTGTCGGTCGAGAAGTAGGGAAGGCCCGCGCCCGCACCGAAGATGACGACCCGGCCCTTCTCCATGTGGCGCTCGGCTCGACGCGGGATGTACGGCTCTGCGACCTGGGTCATCGAGATCGCCGACTGCACGCGCGTCGCCGCGCCCGCCTGCTCGAGGAAGTCCTGGAGCGCGAGTGCGTTCATCACCGTGCCGAGCATGCCCATGTAGTCAGCCCGGCCTCGGTCCATGCCGCGCTGGCTGAGCTCAGCCCCTCGGAAGAAGTTGCCTCCGCCGACGACGATCGCGATCTCGACACGGTCGACGGCGGCGGCGATCTCTCGCGCCATCTGGCCGACGACGTCCGGGTTGACGCCGAGCTGGCCGGCTCCGAATGCTTCACCGGAGAGCTTCAGAAGGACGCGTCGGCGTCCGGGGGCTTCTTCTGTCACGGGGGTCCTCTCGTCGCGAATTGCAGACTATCGAAAGCAGAGCCCGAGCAATCGCCCGTGCGGTGCCGTCAGGTCATGGAAAAGGCCCGCATCGGCAATCGATGCGGGCCTCTCCGGTGTGGCTAAGCGCCGACCTTGAAGCGGGCGAAGTCGGTGAGCGAGAGTCCGGCGTTCTTCGCGACCTGCGCAACGGACAGCTTGTTGTCCTTCGCGTAATCCTGGTCGAGCAGGGCGACCTGCTTGAAGAACGCATTGACACGGCCCTCGACGATCTTCGGCAGGGCAGCCTCGGGCTTTCCCTCGTTGCGCGAGATCTCGGTGACGATCTGACGCTCCTTCTCGACCTCGTCGGCCGGGACGTCTTCGCGCGTCAGGTACGTGGGGTTGGCGAACGAGATGTGCTGCGCAAGGCTGCGCGCCGTCTCTGCGTCGTCACCCGAGTACGCGAGGACGACGCCGACCTGGGGCGGGAGGTCCTTGCTGGTGCGGTGCAGGTAGATCTCGAAGTTGTCGCCCGAGAGCGTGCGCACGCGCCGCAGCTCGACCTTCTCACCGATGATCGCCGCCTCGTCGGAGATGAGCTCGGCGACAGTCTGGCTGCCGGCGGGCGCCGCGAGGGCAGCCTCGGCCGACTCAGCGCCGACGGCGGCTGCAGCCTCGAGCACCTTGGCGGCGAGGGCGATGAAGCGCTCGTTCTTCGCGACGAAGTCAGTCTCGGTGTTGAGCTCGAGGATCGTGACCTTGCCGTCACGCTCGACGGCGGTGACGAGACCTTCGCTGGTCGAGCGGTCGGCGCGCTTCGCGTTGCCCTTCGCGCCCTTCAGGCGCAGGATCTCGACGGCCTTCTCGAGGTCGCCGTCGGCCTCCTCGAGCGCCTTCTTGGTGTCGACCATGCCGGTGCCGAGCTGCTCGCGCAGGGCCTTGATGTCGGCGATCGTGAAGTTTGCCATGGGTGGCGGCTCCTTGGTTGTGAGTTCTCGTGGATGCCTCGACGGGACCACCGCATGCCACGGGCATGTGCGGCCCCGCCGAGACGGAATCCTGCAGGACGAACCTGCGTGCGGGTGAAGAGGGGGTTACTTCTCGGCGCCGGCGGGCTCGGCCTCGACGGCCGGCTCGGTGGCGGCCTCTTCGGCGACGGGCTCTTCGGAGACGGGCTCCTCAGCGGCCGCTTCCTCAGCAGCCGGCTCGTCAGCCTCTTCGGCCGCGGGCGCCTCAGCGTCGACAGCCTCTTCGGCGACGGGCTCCTCAGCGGCCGCTTCCTCAGCAGCCGGCTCAGCCTCGGCCTGACCGCCCTGCTCGAGCAGCTCGCGCTCCCAGTCGGCCAGGGGCTCGGCGTCGGCCGACTCGTCGGTCGGCTGGTGACGCTTGATGAGGCCCTCGGCGGCGGCGTCGGCGATGATGCGCGTGAGCAGGCCCACGGAGCGGATCGCGTCGTCGTTGCCGGGGATCGGGTACTGGAACTCGTCCGGGTCGGCGTTCGTGTCGAGGATACCGATCACGGGGATGCCGAGCTTCGACGCCTCGTTGATCGCGAGGTGCTCGCGCTTGGCGTCGACGACCCAGATCGCCGAAGGCGTCTTCTGGAGGTTGCGGATGCCGCCCAGCGACTTGTGCAGCTTGTCGAGCTCGCGCTTCTTGAGCAGCAGCTCCTTCTTGGTGAAGCCGCTGTCGGCCGGGTTCTCGAAGTCGAGCTCCTCGAGCTCCTTCATGCGAGCGAGGCGCTTGGAGACCGTCTGGAAGTTGGTGAGGAGTCCACCGAGCCAGCGCTGGTTGACGTAGGGCTGGCCGACGCGGGTCGCCTGCTCGGCGATGACTTCCTGCGCCTGCTTCTTCGTGCCGACGAAGAGGACGGTGCCGCCGTGGGCGACCGTCTCCTTGACGAACTCGTAGGCCTTGTCGATGTAGGTCAGCGACTGCTGGAGGTCGATGATGTGGATGCCGCTGCGCTCGGTGAGGATGAAGCGCTTGACTTTCGGGTTCCACCGGCGGGTCTGGTGTCCGAAGTGGACGCCGCTGTCGAGCAGCTGGCGAATCGTGACGACGGCCATGGCCGTTCTCCTGTTCTGGCGCTTGCGCGCCGCTTTCGGTTGTTCGCGCCTGACCGTGCGGCCGGCGAGCCTGGTGCCCGGCACACGCCCGCCCACAGCAGTTGGACTGTGAGACCTTGGGAGTGGATGCCGCGCAGCTCGCTTCGAAGGCTCGGAAGCCGATCACGAAGTTCGCCGCGCTCTGGGCACGCGGAGTCACCCTGACGAGCAGAGTGCCTCACCAGTGTATCAGCCGCCGCCTATCCTCCCCAGCGAGGGCAGCCGCCCGGATGCCCGCGGAAGTCGGCTGCCGGCGTGCGAGTGGCGCGGCCCCCGCCGAGAGTGGATGGATGCTTCGCCACCGGGCTGCGCCGTTCGTCGCCGTCGCCATCCTCGCAGGACTCGTCGCCTCACCCGCCGCCGCGCTCGATGCCGATCAGGGCAGGACCGCGCTCGCCTCGGCCGGGACCGCCTCGCGCGGGACGGCCGCCGCCGGCATCGCCGCCGCCGGACGATGGGAATGGCCGGTCGACAGGTTCCGGCTGGTCGCGCCCTACGTCCAGCCCGCCGACCGCTACAGCCCAGGCCATCGGGGGCTCGACCTGCAGCCGATCGGCGGCGGGGCAGTCCGGGCGCCGGCCCCGGGCATCGTCGCCTACGCCGGGACGGTGGCGGATCGCCCGCTGATCACCATCGACCACGGTCACGGTCTGATCACCACGCTCGAGCCCGTCGCGGCATCCGTGCAGGTCGGCGAAGCAGTGGCGCGAGGTGACGCTGTGGGCGAGGTGTCGATCGGCGGGCACACCACTCCGGGCGCATTGCACTTCGGGGTGCGCTACGAGGGCGAGTACATCAATCCGCTCGTCCTGCTCGGCGGGGTTCCGCGGGCTGTGCTGCTCCCCTGTTGCGACTGAAGCGCTCGCCGCCGAATCACGCCCGGGGATGCGCCAAGCGATATGACGCAGCCAACCGCTCGCTCGATACGTGGGTGTAGATCTGGGTGGTGCCCAGACTCGCGTGTCCCAGCAGCTCCTGCACGCTCCGCAGATCTGCTCCCCCGTCGAGAAGGTGCGTAGCGGCGGAGTGGCGGAGCGCATGCGGCCCCACGGTGGCCCGCGCCACGGGGCCGAGCGTGCGGGCGACGATGTCGTACGCCGCACGGGGGCCGAGACGACCTCCCCTGGCTCCCAGGAAGATGGCATGCTCACCGGCCTGGTCGTCTCGTCGCGCGAGAAGTCCAGGTCGACCACGAACGAGGTACGCCTCCAGCGCACGACCTGCGGCGCCGCCGAACGGCACGACCCGCTCCTTCGATCCCTTTCCGGTGACGCGCAGCGTCCGCCGCTCGCGGTCTGCATCGTCCAGGTCGAGCCCGCAGAGCTCCGAGACGCGCACGCCTGTGCCGTACAGGAGTTCGAGGACGGCGTGGTCGCGGAGCGCGAGCGGATCCCCCGAGCGCGCGCCCGCCCCCAGCTGGTCGAGAAGCTGCCCCAGCGCGTCTGCCTGTGCGACAGCGGGGAGCGTTCGTCCCCGCTTGGGTGCGACGAGTCGCAGGCTGGGATCGGCTGTGATGGCACCCTGCTCGAGGGCCCAGCCGAAGAAGCCCCGGGCAGCGGCCGTGCGCCGCGCGATGGTGGACCTGGCATCGCCCCGCTTGGTGGCGTTCCACAGCCATTCGCGCAGATGCTCGAGCTCGACATCCGCCATCGTGTCGATCTCCACGGATCCCGCGAAGTCGGCGAGATCCGAGCGATAGGCCCGGACTGTGGCAGGCGAGAGCCGCCTCACGTCACGCAGATGCGCGGTGTAGGCGGCTGCCGCGTCGTCGATCCGCATAGAGCCAGCATGCTCCCCAGGTGACTCCAGGCGCTCACAACGCTCCGTACGACGGCTGGACCGCGTCGGGCGGATCGGCTCGGCTGACAGCGCCGGCTGGATCCCGTCGGGTGCACCGCGTCAGCGGGAGCCCGCCGACACCCGCCGCCACCCGACGAGGCTCTGCTCGACCTCACCGCCCAGCATGAGCAGCCCCAGCACGGCTTCGACCTCCTCGTGGGACATGCCGCTTCGTCGAGCGACGTCGTCGGTCGCGCGCCACACGCGCATGCTCAGCGCATCTCGCACCCGGGTGGTGTCGTCGGTGCGTGGGCGATCTGCGTCGGCCGAGGTCGCGCCCATGGTCGGGGACGACTCGCCCAGCAGCTCGCGGACGTCGTCAGCGCTGGTGATGCAGGTGGCACCGAACTCCCGAAGCAGTCGGTGTGAGCCTGTCGAGGCGGCGCTCGTGATCGGACCCGGGACGGCGCCCAGGGGTCGTCCCATCGCCACCGCATGGCCCGCCGTGTTCAGCGAACCGCTGCGCCATCCGGCCTCGACGACGACGGTGGCGTCGGCGAGCGCCGCGATCAGCCGATTCCTCTGAAGGAACCGCCACTTGGTCGGAGCGGACCCGGGCGGAACCTCGCCGATGACGGCACCGGACGACGTGATCCGCTCGATCAGGTCAGCGTGGCCGGCCGGGTACGGACGATCCACCCCGCCGGCGAGCAGCGCGATCGTGGTGCCGCCCGCCGCAAGTGCGGCGCGGTGCGCCGCGCCGTCGATGCCGTACGCGGCGCCCGACACGACCACGATGCGGGAGGCGCTGAGCTCCGCCGCGAGATCGATCGCGACATGCTCTCCATAGGAGGTGGCAGCCCGCGCTCCGATCAGCGCGACCGAGTGCTCCGCCGTCGAGGCTGCCCCGACGTCTCCTCGCACCCACAGGAGGTGGGGGGCGTGAAGATCGAGATCAGCCAGCTTGGCGGGCCACTCTTCGGAGCCGGGCGCAAGCAGCTTCAGGCCGATACGCGCTGCGAGTTCGAGCGAATCGCGCACAGCGTCGCGCGAGAGCCTCGGCATCCACCGCTTGCGCGCTCCCCGAAGGTGTGCGGGCTCGACCCCTGAGGAGACGCCGACCGCGCCCCGGGCGACCAGGCCGAGCGCCTCCCCCGCTCCGAGTTCGCCGATCAGCAGTCCTGCGACAGCGTCGCCGGGTTCGGTGAGGTGGCTCCACACGACGCGGGCGAAGAGATCGTCGATATCCGCGGGGTCCCGGTCGCGCGGGTGGAGCCGCCGGAGCAAGGCGATCTCATCGGGCGAGGGTCGGAAGTCGGTCATGGAGTGATCCCCTTCTTGAGGTACAGCGCCCGCCCGATGTCGTCGAGCGCGAGATGGTCGTGCCCCGCCAAGTCGGCGACGCTCCACGCGACTCTCAGCACGCGGTCATAGCCCCGAAGGGTCAGCGAACCGCGGTGCAGAGCCGCGTCAAGGGGCCGCCGCACGTTCGGCGCGGGGGCGAAGGGCCCGTCCCGCAGCCAGGTCCCCGCCACCTGCGCGTTGACGGTCCACGGGGTCTTGCGGAGTCGTAACGCAGCCCGCTCCCGCGCGCCGCGCACGCGCTCGCGGGCTACGGCGGACGGTAAGGGAGCCGGACCGGCGGCCCGTGCGTGAGCGACGGACACGCGGGCGAGGGCGAGTTCGATGTCGATGCGGTCGAGGAGAGGGCCCGACAAGCGCCCGAGGTACCGCCGGATCGACATGGCCGGGCAGACGCAGGCGCCGCCCACCACGCCGTAGTTGCCGCACGGACACGGGTTGGTGGCGAGCACCAGCTGGAACCGGGCCGGAAACGCCGCGGAGGCGCCTGCGCGATGGATGACGATCGATCCGCTCTCGAGCGGCTGCCGAAGCGCATCGAGCACGCTCGCGGGGAACTCGCCCGCCTCATCGAGGAACAGCACTCCGTCGCTCGCTCTGGCGATCGCGCCGGGTCGCACCTGCCGCGTTCCGCCTCCGACGAGCGCGGCCATGCTCGCCGAATGGTGCGGTGCCTCGAAGGGCGGCGTGCGGGAAAGGAGCGTGACCGGCTCGCCCGCGAGCGAGCGAATGGATGCCGTCGCCAATGCCGCGCGGTCGTCGAGGTCGGGAAGGATCCCGGGCAGCCGACGCGCGAGCATGGTCTTGCCGGCACCGGGCGGCCCGGTCATGAGCAGGTGATGCCCACCGGCCGCGGCGACGACGAGGGCATCGACCGCCTCACGCTGACCGATGACCTCGCTGAGGTCGGACGGCGGCTGTGGTTCGAGCGTCGATCCTGATCCTGCAACAGGCTGCTGGTCGCCGACCTCGACATCGAGGCCGTGCCACCGTGCGACCTCGGCGAGGCTCACCGCGCCGAGCACCGTCATCCCTTCGACGAGTTCGGCCTCTTCGCGGTTCGCCCAGGGCACGACCACCCGACGGATGCCCGCCTGCGCGGCCGCCGCCACGGCGGGAAGCACACCGGGCACTGGACGCAGGCGACCATCGAGACCGAGTTCGCCCAGGTGGACGGTCGCCGCGACGGATGCGGCGTCCATCGGGGATTCCGTCGCCAGTGCGGCGATCGCGATCGCGACGTCGAACCCGGCGCCGTGCTTCGGCAGGCTCGCCGGTGACAGATTGACCGTCAGGCGTCGGCGCGGGAGCGCCAGGTCGCTGTTCGCGCAGGCGTTGTGGACGCGCTGGACCGCTTCGCCGAGCGCCTTGTCGGGAAGGCCGATGATCTTGAAGTCGGGCTGCTGATTCGAGAGATCCGCCTCGACTTCGACGAGCGCACCCTCGAGCCCCGACAGCGCGACCGCCCATGTCCGGGCGAGCGTCACAGGATTCCCGCCAGATGCTCGAGATCTGCCGTCGCGGGGTCAGGCCCCAGGATCGCGATGGCGTCGATACGGAGCGAGCGCCCACGTGCCGCGTCGGGATGTGCGGCGATCCATGCCATCGCCAGCCGCCACAGCCTCGACCTCTTTACGGCCCCGACCGCCTCGAAGGGGTGGCCGAAGCGCTCGGAGCGGCGCGTCTTCACCTCGACCACGATCAGCTCTTGCGCCGAGGCGACCACGAGGTCGAGCTCACCCTCCCGGCAGCGCCAATTGCGATCGAGGACGACGTAGCCTCTCGACTCCAGATACCGCGCGGCCCGTTCCTCACCCGCGCGTCCCAGGACATCCTTCTCTGCCATCCCGGAATCGTCCCCCGCCCGAGGTTCCGCAAGGACGCCGCGCTCGGCATCCGTTCATCCCGCTCTCGGGAGGCTGCTTCGGGAGGAGAGGACGGGGTCGACGCGTCCGCCGCGCAAGCCAGGCTGTCTAGGATGGAAGCACCATGGATGACGAAGTCTTCGAGGACTACGACCGCGAGCTCGAGCTCGCGCTCTATCGCGAGTATCGCGATGTCGTATCGCAGTTCCAGTACGTGATCGAGACCGAGCGTCGCTTCTACCTGGCAAACGAAGTCAACGTCGTCCGTCGCGACACGGAGCACGACTTCTATTTCGAGATCTCGATGACCGACGTCTGGGTCTGGGACATCTACCGGGCCGACCGCTTCGTCAAGTCGGTCCGCGTCCTCACTTTCAAGGACGTGAATGTGGAGGAGCTCTCGCGCCGGGACTTCCACCTTCCGGAAGAGCTCTCGCTCGACACCTGAGCGTGCAGGCGGGCGCTAGAACAGCGTCGGCGCCTCCATGATCGACCAGGATGCGCGATGGTGACGGCTGATGCCGTGCTCGCGGATCGCATCGCGGTGCTCGGGACTGGCATACCCCTTGTTGCTCGCCCAGCAGTACGCGGGCAGCTCATCGTGCAGTCCGGTCATCAGCGCATCTCGTGCGACCTTGGCGATGACGGATGCCGCGGCCGCGCTCGCGCAGTCGCGGTCGGCCTTGATCACCGGGCGGATGACGAGTCCCTCGGCCCCTGCCGGGGTGATGTAGTCGTAGTTGCCGTCGAGCAGGACGATGGCCTCTTCGGGGACGATCCCATGAGTGCGGAGATCCCCGAGAGCACGGATCGTCGCGAGACCGAGCGCTCGCATGATGCCGATCTCGTCGATCTCGTCGTTGCCCGCCCACCCCACGGCGCTCGCGACCACCCAGCCCGCCGCACGCCGCGCGACCTCGCCCCGGCGCGCCTCGGGCACGAGTTTGGAGTCGCGCAGGCCCTGCGGAACCCGCTTGCGCGCCTCGGCCGACGTGACCACCACCGCGCCGACGGCGACCGGGCCCGCGAGGGCGCCGCGGCCCACCTCGTCGCACGCGATCACGAGCGGCCGCTCCTTGAGCAGACGTCGCTCGAGAGTCAGGCGCGGCTCGACGACGGTCACGGCCCGGCGTCCTCCGGCTGAGCCGGGTCGGGAATCCCCGCGAAGACCTCGTCGTGGAAGTTCAGCACGCCGAACCGCTCGAGCGGCCAGGTGATGAGGAACGCGCGGCCGACCACGTTCTCGACGGGCACGAAGCCCTTTCCCGGCTGGTCCTGGTTGTAGCGCGAATCCTTCGAGCGGTAGCGGTTGTCGCCGAGCACCCAGAGGCTGTCGTCCGGGACGACGACATCGAACGGATCCCCGGATGCCGCCGTCTCGCCGGTCGGAAGCTTGAGGTAGTCGGTCTCGTCGATGGGCACATCGTTGACGGTGATCTGACCGATCGCATTGCAGCACACGACGTGGTCGCCGGGCAGGCCGATGAGGCGCTTCACCAGATGATCGTCGCTGTCGGGTGCGGAGAGCCCGACGAGGGACAGCATCCAGTCGACCGCCTCGATGATCGCGGGGCGAGGCTCGGGAACGGACGGCGGAAGCCAGCCCCCCGGATCGCGGAACACGACGATCTCACCGCGGTCGTAGCCGGTGAACCGAGGGGTGATCTCGTCCACGAGGATCCGGTCGTTCACGAGCAGCGTGTCTTCCATGGAACCGGACGGGATGTAGAACGACCGGATGAGGAATGTCTTGACGAGGAACGACACCAGCACCGCGATGAGCACGATGACCAGCACGTCGCGGAGGAAGAGCAGCCACCCCCGTCGACGCCGCGGCTCACCCGCGGGTACGTGAGGGGTCGGCGTCGGCTCCGCGGATGCCGTGTGCTCGGTCGTCATGTGGGGTCCTCACCAGGCTCGCCGCAGATTGTTCGCGTGGGCCGCATGTCAAGGTTCGCATACTCGCGGCCGACCGTCCGCGCTGAAGGCCGTGTCATCCTCCCCCAGCCCGGATGATCGGATCCGGAGACGACGATGCCCCGGGACACAGGCCCCGGGGCATCGACGAAAAGGTCAGCGGCTGTCGCGCTTCTCCTTGATCTTGGCCTTCTTGCCACGCAGGTCGCGGAGGTAGTAGAGCTTCGCACGCCGGACGTCACCGCGGGTGACGACCTCGATGTGGTCGATCACGGGGCTGTGGACGGGGAACTTGCGCTCCACGCCGACCTGGAAGCTGATCTTGCGGACCGTGAAGGTCTCGCGGACGCCATCGCCCGAGCGGCCGATGACGACGCCCTGGAAGACCTGGATACGGGAGCGGTTGCCCTCGGTGATGTTCACGTGAACCTTCACGTTGTCACCGGGGCCGAAGGCGGGGATGTCGGAGCGGAGCGAGGCCGCGTCGACAGAGTCGAGGATCTGCATGATCGTCACTTCCTGCGGCCGCCACAGGTCGACCGCAAAAGAGGGAAAAGGAAAGTCGTGTGCCCGAGGCCACAGGAATCGCTTCCGTGCGGCGGGCTCCCCTGAGGCAGAACCTGGTCAGGGCACAAACATCTATTCTGCCATGGATGCCGCGACCGGCCAAACCACGGGATCAGCGCCCGTCGGACTCGCGCTTCTCGGTGATGACGAACACTTCACCGTCGGCGGTGGGAGCGGTGCGCTGCCCGGACGGGGTGCCCGCCGCATCTTCGGCCGGCAGGTAGGCGACGCCTTCGGACGTGTACATCACCATGCGTCCAGGCTTGGCCTCACGCCACAGCTGCCACAGCGTCAGCCACAGGAGCCCGATGCCCACGAAGATCGTCGTGACCATCGCCGGCGCCCACCAGGACTGCTCGAAGAATCCGAGCGAGATGACGAGCAGGTGCCACACGGTGAACCCGAGCACGTCCCACCAGGACACGGCTCGTTCGGCGCGGACAGTTCCTCGCGCCCTGACGAGCATGGTCAGTACGAGCTGGCCGATGAAGACGGCCGGAATCGCGAGGAAGAGCACCCAGACGAACGCCCATCCACCCGCTCGGAACACCGCCCAGCCGACCAGAAGCCACGCCGGCAGCAGGAACGCAGCGGGGATGAGCCAGGCATAGTAAAGGCGTCGCAGCCACATGGCTCGATCGTACGCCGTCCGCGCCCACCCTGCGGCGGGTGGGCGGCGCCGGGGAATGCTCGCAGCCTCACCCGGATTGATCCGACAGAATGAATCGATGAGAGGAGCACGATGATCGAGCTGCGCACGCCCGCCGAGATCGAAGCCATGCGACCGGCAGGACGGTTCGTCGCGGAGGTGCTGGCGACCCTGCGGGACGAGACGAAGGTGGGCACCAACCTCCTCGCGATCGATCGCCGCGCGCACGAGCTGATCCGTCGCGCCGGCGCCGAGTCCTGCTACATCGACTATCACCCGTCCTTCGGAGCGAGCCCCTTCGGCAAGGTGATCTGCACCTCGATCAATGACGCGGTGCTGCATGGCCTGCCTTTCGACTACTCAGTGCGCGACGGCGATCTGGTGTCTCTCGACTTCGCGGTCTCCATCGACGGATGGGTCGCCGACTCGGCGGTCTCGTTCGTCGTCGGCACCCCCCGAGACGAGGATCTCGCGCTCATCGACACGACCCAGCGGGCCCTGGATGCCGCGATCGCGGCCGCCGTGATCGGCAACCGCATCGGCGACATCTCGCACGCGATCGCCCAGGTGGAGCACGCGGACGGCTACGCGATCAACACGGACTTCGGCGGACACGGGGTCGGCCGGGTGATGCACGGCGACCCGCACATCCCCAACGACGGGAAGGCCGGTCGGGGCTACCCCCTTCGTGCGGGCCTCGTCGTGGCCCTCGAGCCGTGGCTTCTCGCACACACCGACGAGCTCATCACCGACCCGGACGGGTGGACCCTCCGCAGTGCCGACGGGTCGCGCGGAGCGCATTCGGAGCACACCGTGGCGATCACCGAAGACGGTCCGATCGTGCTGACCGATCGCTCCTTCCTCGGCGTCGACTGACCCCACAGCGGGCCGCTGGTTCGCTGTGGCGATCGCGAGCGGAAGGCGCCGCACGAGCGGCCGGGCTACTCGGCCGCCAGCTGGACGACGGCCGCTGAATCGGGCGGCAGGACGAGGGCGTCGCCCGACAGCGCGGTCGCGGCATCCGTCGCCAGAAGAACGTGAGCGACACGGTCGAACGTCTCTGCCGTGTCGGTGAGGTTGACGAGCACCTCCAGCGTGCCACGGCGAAGCCGGTACGACCGGTGAGCGGGGTCGGCTCCCAGGTTCGCTCGCGCGGCGAGATGGGCGGCTGACGGGTCGGTGAGCTCGGGATGCCGGCGGCGCAGGCGCGCGAGCGCGCGATAGAGCGCGAGGAGCCTCGCATGCTCGCCGCCCTCGCGCTCTTCCCAGCGCAGGATCGCGCTGCGGAAGGTCGCGGGATCCTGGGGGTCGGGGACCTGCAGCGGATCCCATCCCATGCGGGCGAACTCATCGATGCGACCCCTGGCCGTCGCCTCGGCCAGGTCGGGTTCGGGATGCGATGTGAAGAACGGCCAGGGTGTCGAGGCGCCCCATTCCTCGCCCTGGAAGAGCATCGGCGTACCGGGTGCCGTCAGGGTGAGGACGGCAGCGACCGCCAGGCGGCCGAAAGGGAGCGACTGCGACAGCCGATCGCCGGCAGCCCGGTTGCCGACCTGGTCGTGATCCTGGGCGAAGGTGATCAGGCGCCACGTCGGCACCTCGGGGGGGATCGGGAACCCGTGCTCACTTCCCCGGAACGACGAATACGAGCCGTCGTGGAAGAACCCTCCCGTCCAGACCTTCGGCAGCGACTCGACGGCTGCGAAGTCCGCGTAGTACCCGACCGTCTCGCCCGTGAGGGCGACATGGACAGCGTGATGCCAGTCGTCGCTCCATTGCGCGGCAAGCCCATAGCCGCCCGCCTCGCGAGGGAGGATGAGCTTCGGGTCGTTCATATCCGACTCGGCGATGAGCGTGAGGGGCCGGCCGAGGTGGGTCGACAGTGCGTCGGCCGTCTCTGCCAGCTCCTGCAGGATGTGGATCCGGCTGTCGTCCTTCAGCGCGTGGACCGCATCCAGGCGCAGTCCGTCGACGTGGTAGTCGCGGAGCCACATCACGGCATTGTCGAGGATGTGCCCGCGGACGGCGGACTCGTCGAGATTGACGCTGAAGCCCCACGTGTTGCGGCTCGCGTCACGCAGGTAGGGGCCGAACTCCGGCAGATAGTTGCCGCTCGGCCCGAGGTGGTTGTAGACGACGTCCTGCACCACCGCGAGCCCGACGGCATGGGCGGCGTCCACGAACCGCTGATAGGCGGCCGGGCCGCCGTACGCCTCGTGCACGGCGTACCAGAGCACTCCGTCGTAGCCCCAGTTCCACTGCCCGTTGAAGTCGTTGACCGGCAGCAGCTCGACATGCGTCACGCCGAGCTCGACCAGGTGGTCCAGCCGGCCGATCGCGGCATCCAGGGTTCCCTCGGGAGTGAACGTGCCGATGTGCAGCTCGTAGACGAGTCCTCCGGCGAGCTGGCGGCCGGTCCACTCGCTGTCGGTCCAGGCGAAGCGCGTGGCGTCGAAATGCGCTGACGGCTCGTGCACGCCCCGGGGCTGTCGCCGAGACCGGGGATCGGGACGCACCGCGTCAGACTCGCCCAGGAGGAACCCGTACTCCTCGCCGTCTGCGAGTGCGAGATCGGCGCGCCACCAGCCGCCGTCGCGCCGCTCGAGCTCGGCATCCGGTCCGCCGCCGCTCCGGCGGAGACGGACGCGGTCAGCGGAAGGCGCCCACACCTCGATCACGATTCCTCCTCGGTTGCGAGCAGTGCCACGGGATAGTCGGCGAGCAGTTCGGCCAGGCGCACGCTCGACCCGGCGAAGCGGCGACCCGTGAGCACGTCCACGGCCCTGCCGGAATGGCGCAGGAGCACGGTGTCACCCCAGCCGCCGCGCCGCGCGAGCGCCACCGGAAGACGGGTTGCGACGGCGAGCGCGCCTCCTCGGTCGAACGCGATCGCGTGATCGGAGGCCTCGCCCACCACCGTGATCGGGGTATACCGCGTGTAGAGGTCAGGCCGGTCGCGGCGCAGCCGCAGGGCCCGCGAGGTCACCAGGAGCTTGGCCGCTCCGGTCTTGTCGACGGCCGGAAGCTCCCCCCGGGCGAACCCGGCGTCGAGATCGGCGAGGAGGGAAGCCCGCGCCGGGAAGTCGACCGGTCGGCGGTTGTCGGGATCGACGAGCGAGGTGTCCCACAGCTCCGTGCCCTGATAGACATCGGGCACGCCGGGCCCGGCGAGCTGCAGGAGCTTCGCGCTGAGCGAGTTGGACCATCCGAAGGCCCGGATCTCGCGCACGAAGTCGTTCACGCGCCCCACGGCCCGCCCGAAGGCCGCGTCGATGACGTCGTGCATCCGCTCCTCGAACGCAGGATCGGGGTCCCACCACCCCGTCGCCTCCCCGGCCTCGCGGGCCGCCTTCTCGGCGTAGGCGTGCAGGCGCTCCGGAGTCGCGGGCCAGGCGCCGATGATCGCCTGCCACAGGAGACTGTCGAAGGGTCCATGACCGGTCGACGCGATGTCCCGAAGTCCGTCGAGAGCCTCGCCCCAGCGCTCCGGGATCTCGGCGAGAACGCTCAAGCGGGCGCGCACATCTTCGGCGCGCTTGGTGTCGTGCGTGGAGAGCGCGGTCATCGCGTGCGGCCACGCGGACTGCCGTCGGGTGGACGCGGAGTGGAATCCCTCGACCGACAGCGCGAACACGCCGGGGTCTCCTCCGACCTCGGTGAGGGTGCCGAGGCGCGTGTGACGGTAGAACGCCGTGTCTTCGACGCCCTTGGCCATGACCGGACCGGTCGTCTGCTGGAAGCGCTGCGACGCCTCCAGGGAGGGGTCGGCGAGCAGGGGAACCAGGCGCTCGATCGCCTCGGCGAGGTCAGGACGTCGGAGGGATGCCTCAGCCCCGGCTTCCTCGAGGTGCTCCCGCCCCGCGGGAAGATACGAGCGGTACACCGGGAAGCACGCCAGCAGCTCAGCCAAGGCATCCTCAGCCTCTGCAATCGGGTGTGGCAGCGCGCGGGCCAGCCGGCGCACCTCCGCCACCTGGATCGTGTCGGCCACGGAGCGCTTGGTGGTGTGGATCAGATCGGCGTAGGAGACAGGGCGGGCGAGACCCGTTTCGCGCCGCAGCCGGGCGTCGAGGTCGTCGAGAGCACGCTCGCCCTCGGGGTCGACGAGAACCCGGTCGATCTCGGCCATGGCGTCGTAGCCCGTCGTGCCTTCGGTCTTCCACCATGACGGAAGGGCCTCGGGATGTGCAGTGGCACTGTGCTCGAGAATCTTCTCGACGACGACGTACGCGCCGTCCGTCGCTGCGGAGAGCCGCTCGAGGTATCCGCCGGGGTCGAGCAGGCCGTCGGGATGATCGATCCGGAGTCCGTCCACGAGGCCCTCGTGCACCCACCGCACGATCTCGGCGTGAGTCGCATCGAACACCCACGGCAGCTCGACCCGGATTCCAGCAAGCGTGGTCACGACGAAGAAGCGCCGGTAGTTGATATCGGCGGACCCGCTGCGCCAGAACATCAGCTGCCAGTGCTGGCCCTCGAGGATGGAGCGCAAGGCGGCGGCATCCGTCGTCGCGTTCTCGGGCGTGGTGCCCTCGGCGAGCGGCAGGACGTGGTCGTAGTAGCGCAGCTCGCCGAACGGCGACCGATCGCTCGGACGCGGATCCGCCCGCACCTCGCCCGCGGTCAGCGCGACCTCGAGGTCGGAGCCGAGAATCGGCAGACGCACGCGACCGTCGCCGAAGTCCCAGTCGATGTCGAACGCCTCCGCGTACCGTGACGCGCGCCCGCGCAGCAGGACGTCCCACCACCACGGGTTCTCACGGGGGTCGGCGATGCCCACGTGATTCGGGACGATGTCGACGAGAATCCCGAGGCCGGCGCGACGCGCGGAGTCGACGAAGCGCTCGAACCCCTCCCGGCCTCCCCGGGCCGGGTCGATGCGTGAAGGGTCGACGACGTCGTAGCCATGATCCGACCCTTCCGCCGCCTGAAGGAGCGGTGAGAGGTAGGCCCACCCCACGCCGAGGTCGCGAAGGTACTCGGTGACGCCGGCCGCGGCATCCAGGTCGAACGTCTGCCTGATCTGCAGACGGTAGGTCGAGGACGGACGCATCTCGGCTACTTCCGGTGTTCGGCCCTGGGTGCCGCTCCCGGCACTTCATCGATGGAGGTCGTGAGCGAGGCGGCGACGGATGCCGCGACCGAGCGATCGGTGTCGGCCTCCACCTCGGCGTGCTGCATCAGGATGACGAGGCCCTTCGCCTGGACGAGCACGGTGCCGCCGGGTGGAATCGGACCCTCTCCCGCCTGCTCGCCCGCCGTATCGACGACGAGGTCCCAGGTCGGGCTGTAATCCACCTGGGGGATCGTGAAGTCGATGGGGTCGTCGCCCGCGTTGAACAGGATGATGAAGTGCTCGTCGTCGATCGGCTGTCCGCGCCGATCGCGCTCGCGGATCCCGTCGCCGTTGAGGAAGACGGCGATCGCCCTGCCGAAGCCGGAGCCCCAGTCCTCGTCCTGCATCTGAGAGCCATCGGGCCGGCCCCACGCGATGTCGGGAACCGACACCCCGGCCTCCCGCGGGAGCGGACGGCCGTCGAAGAACCGCTGGCGGCGGAACGTCGGGTGGTCCCTCCGGAGCTTGGACAGGGCGGCGGTGAACTCGATGAGCGGCTGATCGGCCGATTCCCAGTCGACCCAGGTGAGCTCGCTGTCCTGTGCGTACCCGTTGTTGTTGCCCTGCTGGGTGCGTCCGAGCTCATCGCCGTGGAGCAGCATGGGGACGCCCTGCGAGACCATGAGGGTCGCGATCATGTTGCGCTGCTGGCGCGAGCGCAGCGTCAGGACGGCAGGGTCGTCGGTCGGGCCTTCCACGCCCCCGTTCCAGGAGCGGTTGTGCGACTCTCCGTCTTTGTTGTCCTCGCCGTTGGCCTCGTTGTGCTTCTCGTTGTACGACACGAGGTCACGCAGCGTGAAGCCGTCATGGGCGGTGACGAAGTTGACCGAGGCGAAGGGGCGGCGGCCCGAGTGCTCGTACAGATCGGCCGACCCGGTGAGCCGGGACGCGAACTCGCCGAGCGCCTGCGGCTCGCCCCTCCAGAAGTCGCGGACCGTGTCGCGGTACTTGCCGTTCCACTCCGTCCACTGGGGCGGGAAGTTGCCGACCTGATAGCCGCCGGGCCCGACATCCCACGGCTCGGCGATGAGCTTGACCTGCGAAACCACCGGGTCCTGCTGGACGAGCTCGAAGAAGGCGGCCAGGCGGTCGACGTCGTAGAACTCGCGGGCGAGCGCCGCAGCCAGGTCGAACCGGAAGCCGTCGACGTGCATCTCGAGCACCCAGTAGCGCAGCGAGTCCATGATGAGCTGCAGCGCGTGGGGATTGCCGACGTTGAGGCTGTTGCCGGTGCCCGTGTAGTCCGTGTAGTACCGCTTGTCCTTGCGCTCCAGCCGGTAGTACGCGGCGTTGTCGATGCCGCGCATCGAGAGCGTCGGGCCCAGATGATTCCCCTCGGCGGTGTGGTTGTAGACGACGTCCAGGATGACCTCGATGTCGGCCGCGTGCAGCGCACGCACCATGCCCTTGAACTCCTGCACCTGCTGGCCCCGGTCGCCGGTTGCCGAGTAGGTGTTCTGCGGGGCGAGGAAGGAGATCGTGTTGTAGCCCCAGTAGTTCGAGAGGCCCTTCTCCTGCAGCGTCGAGTCGTTCACGAACTGGTGCACCGGCATCAGTTCGATCGCGGTGACGCCGAGCTTCTTCAGGTGCTCGATGATCGCCGGGTGCGCGATCGCGCTGTAGGTGCCGCGGATCTCCTCGGGGATCGCAGGATGCAGCTTCGTGAGGCCCTTCACATGCGCCTCGTAGATCAGGGTCTCGGAGTAGGGGGTCTTCGGCTGGCGGTCGCCCGCCCAGTCGAAGTACGGGTTGACCACGACGCCCTTCATCATCGACGAGGCGGAATCCTGGTCGTTGCGCGAGTCGGGGTGGCCGAAGTCATAGCCGTAGACCGACTGGTTCCACTTGACCTGACCCTCGACGGCCTTCGCGTAGGGGTCCAGGAGCAGCTTGTTCGGATTGAAGCGCTTGCCGGACCGGGGGTCGTTGGGGCCGTGCACACGATAGCCGTAGCGCTGCCCCGGACCCACGTTGGGGAGGTAGGCATGCCAGACGAACGCGTCGACGTCCACGAGCTCGACCCGTGTCTCCTTGCCGCGGTCGCCGAAGAGGCAGAGCTCGACGCGCTCCGCGCCTTCACTGAACAGCCCGAAGTTCGTTCCGTTTCCGTCGTAGGTGGCACCCAGGGGGTACGCCGATCCTGGCCATGCCTGCACAGGCGGTCCTCTCCCTCGTAATCGGCTACCCACCCTAGTGGAGCCCGCTGACCTGTCCTCTCGGGGTTGCGCGCAGGCGTGACTGCCGTTCTCACATCCCGTCACCGCGGGCCGTGAGAGAAACGTTCGCTCGGAGTAATGGAAACCCGTCGGGCGATGAAACACCCCGCCCATAGCTTGTTGGCCATCGCACTCGCTCCTTCTTCGATCGGAGACGCCATGCCCGAGATGCCGCCACTGCGTCCGAACTCCAGCGATCCCCGAGCCGACGACAGCCGGAAACACAGCGCTGACAGCGGCGCAACATCCGCCCCCTACCGTGACGATGTGAGCCTCTCCCCCGCCGTCGACACGCATGTCGTGGTCGTGGGCGCGGGGATGGTCGCGCATCGCCTCGTCGACAGCATGGTCAGCCGGTCGCAGGGCGACGGCCTGCGCATCACGGTCCTCGGCGAAGAGCCCCGGCACCCCTATGACCGGGTCGGGCTCACCGGCTTCTTCGGCGGCTCGACGCCGGACGACCTGACACTGGAGCGCTCGGTCCTCGAGGACCCGAGCGTGGAATTCGTCAAGGGCGACGCCGTCACCCGCATCGATCGGGGCGCCCGCACGGTCCGCACCGCCAGCGGGCGCACCATCTCCTACGACCGCCTCGTGCTGGCGACGGGGTCGTATGCCGCGCGGCTGGCCGTCGACGGCTTCGGCCACCAGGGATGCTTCGTCTATCGCACGCTCGACGACGTCGAGGGGCTGCGTGCCTTCGTCACGGCGCGCTCGCTGGAACTCGGTCGCCCGCTCACGGGCATGGTGATCGGGGGCGGGCTGCTCGGCCTCGAGGCCGCAGGCGCGCTCCAGGGCCTCGATGTGGCGTGCACGGTGGTGCAGTCCTCCGACCGTCTCATGTCGGCGCAGCTGGATCTCCCCGGCGGAAACGCGCTGCGCCGGCTCATCGAGTCGCGCGGGATCACGGTCAAGACCGGGTCGATCACCACTCGGCTGGACGCCGACCGGGCCGGGCGCGTCAGCGGGCTCGAGTTCCGCGACGGCGGGTACGCCCCTGCAGATGTGGTCGTCTTCACCGTGGGCGTCCGCCCGCGGGATGAGCTGGCACGGGATGCTGCGCTCGACGTCCACCCGCGCGGCGGCATCCTGATCGACGAAGGCTGCCAGACCTCGGACCCGCACATCCTCGCGGTCGGGGAAGTGGCGAACTTCGACGGCATGTGCGTCGGGCTCGTCGCTCCTGGGTACGCGATGGCAGAGGTCGCAGCGACGCGGCTGCTCGGGGGCGAAGCATCCTTCCCCGGCTACGACCTCTCGACCAAGCTCAAGCTGTCGGGGGTCGATGTCGCGAGCTTCGGCGACGCCTTCGCCGAGACGCCCGGCGCGCTCGACGTGGTCTACGCCGACCCGGTGGCCGGCGTCTACAAGAAGCTCGTGCTCTCGGACGACGCCAAGACCCTGCTCGGCGGCATCCTCGTCGGCGATGCGTCCGCCTACGGCTCGCTCCGGCCGCTGGTCGGCGGTGCCCTCGGCGGCGATCCTGCGGCGTACCTGATGCCCGAGGGCGGGGTGGCGGCGCCCACCGGCGAACTGCCCGACGAGGCGCTCGTGTGCTCGTGCAACAGCGTCACGGCGGGAGGCATCCGTCATGCCGTCCACGAAGAGGGCTGCACGGATGTCACCGCGATCAAGTCGTGCACCAAGGCGGGGGCCGCCTGCGGCTCGTGCGTGATGATGATCAAGAAGATCGTCGGCGCGGAGTTGGCGAAGTCGGGTGCGTCCCTCAGCAGTGCACTGTGCGAGCACTTCGAGATGTCGCGCAGGCAGCTCTTCGACGCGGTGCGGGTCTCGGGGCTGACCACGTTCAGCACAGTCATCGAGCGGTTCGGGATCGGTCGGGGCTGCGATATCTGCAAGCCCGCGCTCGCCAGCATCCTCTCGACCCTCGTCGGCGCACACGTGCTCGAGGGTGAGAACGCGACGCTCCAGGACACGAACGACCACGTCATGGCGAATCTGCAGAAGGACGGCAGCTATTCGGTGGTCCCCCGCATCCCGGGGGGCGAGATCACCCCTGCCGGGCTCCTGGTGATCGGCCAGGTCGCACAGGACTTCAACCTCTACACGAAGATCACCGGGGGCCAGCGAATCGACCTGTTCGGCGCACGCCTCGAGCAGCTCCCCGACATCTGGAAGCGGCTCGTCGATGCCGGCTTCGAGTCCGGGCACGCGTACGGCAAGTCGCTCCGCACGGTGAAATCGTGCGTCGGATCGACGTGGTGCCGCTACGGGGTTCAGGACTCCGTGGGCATGGCCGTGCAGCTCGAGCTGCGCTACCGCGGCCTGCGCTCGCCGCACAAGATCAAGCTCGGCGTGTCGGGGTGCGCTCGGGAGTGCGCCGAAGCCCGAGGAAAGGACGTCGGCGTCATCGCCACCGAGGCTGGGTGGAACATGTACGTGGGTGGCAACGGCGGCTTCACGCCGAGGCACGCGGTGCTCCTCGCCGAGGGGCTTTCGGACGACGAGCTGCTGACGGCGATCGACCGCTTCCTGATGTACTACATCTTCACCGCCGATCGCCTGCAGCGCACGGCACCGTGGTTCGAGGATCTCGAAGGCGGCATCGAGGGCCTCCGAGAGGTCATCTTCGAAGACAGCCTCGGGATCTGCGCCGACCTGGATGCCGCGATCGCGACTCATATCGACGGCTATGAGGACGAGTGGAAGGCCACTCTCGAAGACCCCGCGAAGCTCCGCCGCTTCGCCTCGTTCGTCAACGCCCCGCTGACCCCAGATCCCTCACTCGCCTACACCGTCGAACGCGGTCAGCCGCGTCCCGCGACGACCGAGGAGCGGGAAGAGGGCCGGATCCTCATCGCCGGAACGACACTGGAGGTGCGCAGATGACCCTCGCCGACACCGAACGCCCGCAGACGCACGCAGCAGGCTGGGTGCGCGTCTGCTCGCTGGACGACCTCGAGGTGGAGCGAGGCCGGGCGGCCCTGCTCGGCGAAGACCAGATCGCGCTCTTCCTGACCCACGGCGGCCGGGTGTTCGCGGTGTCGAACCTCGACCCGTACAGCGGCGCGCACGTCATGTCGCGGGGAATCGTCGGAACCCGGCAGGACGCCCCGACGGTCGCGTCGCCGATGTACAAGCAGGTCTTCGATCTGCGCACCGGGCTGTGCCTCGATACGCAGGGCAAGGAGCCGAAGGCACTTGCGGTGTGGCCGGTCGCGGTGAGCGAGGGCGACGTCCACGTCAAGCGGGAGGGCCGCTCATGACGACCATGCTCGGCGTGTCGCTCGCCGGCCGGGACGTCCTCATGGTGGGCGCCGGTCCAGTCGCCGCGCGCCGCCTGCACCGGTTCCTCGAGGACGGGGCCCGGGTCCGGATCGTCGCGCCCGAGCTCACGGCTGGGATCGCCGAGCTGGTGCGACGGCACGGAATCGACTGGATGCCGCGCACGGCGACCGCCGACGACGTCGACGGAGCCTGGCTCGTGCACACCGCGACGGGCGACAGCCGGGCGGACGCCGACATCGCCGCGGCGTGCGAGCAGCGCCGGATCCTGTGCGTCAACGCCTCGGACGGAGCCCACGGCTCCGCCCGGCTCGCCGCGGAGACGCGATCGGGCGACGTCGTCGTCGGAGTCTTCTCGGATGCCGGCGTCGACCCCCTTCGCGCGGGGCGCCTGCGAGACGCCATCGCCGTCCTGCTCCGTGAAGGGCGCCTGCCCCTCCGCCGGCGGCGAGCCACCGTGTCGGGTCGTGTCGACCTGGTCGGCGGCGGCCCTGGACCGACCGACCTCATGACGATCCGCGGCCGCCGCCTGCTCGCCGAGGCGGACGTCGTCGTCGCAGACCGGCTCGGACCGACCGACGTGCTCGCCGACCTCGACCCGGACGTGGAGATCATCGACGTCGGCAAGCGACCCGGCCACCACCCGGTGCCGCAGGACGAGATCAACCGGCTCATCGTCTTCCATGCGACGGCCGGCAAGCGGGTCGTCCGCCTCAAAGGCGGCGACCCCTTCGTCTACGGCCGCGGCGGCGAGGAGGTCGCGGCCTGCCTCGAGGCGGGCATCCCCGTCGATGTCGTCCCGGGTCTCACGAGCGCCGTCTCCGTGCCACAGGCGGCGGGCATCCCCGTGACGCACCGGGGCGTCGCGGCATCCGTGCATATCGTCAACGGCCAGGCGGAGCCCACCGCGGCGACAGTCGCCGCGATCGCCGACCCGACAGTGACTACCGTGGTCCTCATGGGAGTCGCGCATCTCGCAAGGCTCGTCGGCGCCGCGCGCGCCGGCGGCGCACCGGACGACCGCCCCGTTGCCATCATCGAGAACGGACACACTCCGCGGCAGCGGACGACGCGCACCACCCTCGGGAAGGTGCTCTCCGATGCCGATCGTGCCGGAGTGAGCAATCCCGCGGTGATCGTCATCGGCCATGTCGCCGCCCCGCACCTCCTCATGCCCGAGCGCGCTTTGTCGGGTGACGCTGCCCGGTGACAGCCGACACCCCGCGCCCCGTCCTCTCAGCCGCCCTCGACGGCTGCACGATCGTCATCGCCGTAGACCGCCGATCCGGCGAGCTGGCGGCAGCACTGGAGCGCCACGGCGCCACGGTGCGCCACGCGCCCGCGCTCACGATCGTCCCGCACATCGACGACGAGGCGCTCATCGCCCGTACCCGCGAGCTCATCGCGAATCCTCCCGAGATCGTCGTGGCGAGCACCGGCGTGGGGTTCCGCGGCTGGATGGAGGCCGCAGAGGAGGCGGGCCTCCTAGATGATCTGCACGCCGCCTTCGAGGGCGCGCAGATCGTCGCGCGCGGGCCCAAAGCACGCGGCGCGATCCAGCAGGCGGGGCTCACTGCGGACTGGGTCGCCGAGTCCGAAACGTCGACGGAGCTCGGGGCCTACCTTCTCGCCGAAGGCGTCGAAGGACGCCGCATCGCGGTGCAGCATCACGGGTCGGGCGCCGACGGACTGGACGAGCTCTTCGAAGGGCACGGAGCGGACGTCGTGAGCCTCACCGTGTACCGGTGGGGTCCTCCACCGGATGCCGAGGCCGTCCGCCGCTCTGTCATCGCGGCCGGAGGAGGAGAAGTGGATGCTGTCCTCTTCACGTCGGCGCCGGGCGCCGAGGAGTGGGTGGCGGCGGCACGCCGCGAGGGCGCGCTCGACAGCATCCGCTCGCTCGTCGAGCACGAGCGCCTGCTGATGGCGGCGGTCGGTCCGATCACCGCCGGTCCGCTCGAACGCGCCGGGCTCGCCCCCGTCGTCGCCGAGCGCGGCCGGCTCGGCTCGCTGGTGCGCACGGTCGTCACGCACTTCGGCGGAGGGCGCGCGCCGTGGCAGGACACGCCTGCCGGGCGGGTCGAGCTGCGCAGCGCCGGCGCCGTCCTCGACGGACGGTTCATCCCCCTGTCGCGAACCGGCATCGAGCTGCTCGGCGTCCTCTTCGATGCCCGGGGAGCGGTCGTCTCGCGGCAGTCGCTCCAGTCCGCACTGCCACGCTCGGGCGACAACACCCATGCCGTGGAGATGGCCGTCGCCCGCGTGCGGGAAGCCCTCGGCGTGCCGGATCTCATCAAGACCGTCGTCAAGCGCGGATATCGCCTCAACGTGCTCGACCCCGGCGGCGAGCTCTGAGCCACACCGGGGCCTGCCTCCAGGTCGAGAGCAGGTGCGACCCTAGGGCTGCAGCAGGTCGGGTCGGCGCTCCTGCGTCCGCTCCAGGCTCCGCTCGCGCCGCCACTGGGCGATCGCGCCGTGGTTGCCGCTCAGCAGGATAGGCGGCACCTCGAGCTCGCGCCACACCGGCGGCTTGGTGTAGCTCGGATACTCCAGGAGCCCGTCCTCGTGCGATTCCTCGACGAGGCTCTCGGGATTGCCGACCACACCGGGAACGAGCCGCGAGACGGCCTCGATCATCGCCATGGCGGCGACCTCTCCCCCGTTGAGCACGTAGTCCCCGAGACTCACGGATCGCACGCGGCCCTGAGCCGTGTAGTGATCGATGACCCGCTGATCGATGCCCTCGTAGCGGCCGCACGCGAAGACGAGGTGCGACTCGTCAGCCAGCTCGCGGGCCAGGGGCTGGGTGAAGCGCTCGCCGGCCGGCGAGGGGACGATGAGCACGGCATCCGGTGACAGCACCTCGTCGAGCACCGCACCCCACGGCTCCGGCTTCATCACCATGCCCGCACCCCCGCCG
The DNA here is from genome assembly GCF_056400345.1 of Microbacterium sp. P5_B6. Lineage (NCBI taxonomy): Bacteria > Bacillati > Actinomycetota > Actinomycetes > Micrococcales > Microbacteriaceae > Microbacterium > Microbacterium sp. P5_B6. The sequence goes on from NZ_JBFULL010000007.1 coordinate 120,846, forward strand.
TAGGGGGTGTCGTCCACGGTGCGGTGGCGGTCGTGCGTCCAGTCGCGCAGATCGTGCACCCGCAGATCCAGGATGCCGCGCTCGCGCGCCTTGCCGATGAGAGAGACGTCCAGCACATCGAAGAAGGCGGGGAAGATCGTCACGATGTCGATGCGCACGGCTCAAAGTCTAGGCATCCCGCATGTTTCCGGTTTGTGACCAAGCACTAACCCGGGCTCCTCTGGAGGGGTGACGCACTCGTGACCAAGAGGTAACGGGTGTGGCAGTCGTGCGGAAACACGCCGTCCCTAGCGTCGAGTCATACCTTCTCAGAGGAGACTGCGATGACCTCATCCCTGACCACCACCACAGTCGGCGCAGATGCCGCCGCACCAGGCTCCACCGGCTCCGTCACACTCACTCACCGCCCCGGTCGCTGGATCGATGGCTGGAATCCCGAGGACACCGCCTTCTGGCAGTCCGCGGGACGCTCGATCGCCCAGCGCAACCTCCGCTGGTCGATCTTCGCCGAGTTCCTCGGCTTCATCGTCTGGCAGCTGTGGAGCATCGTCGTGGTGATGCTGCCCGACGCCGGCTTCGCCTTCAGCAGCTCGCAGGTGTTCTGGCTCATCTCGGTCCCGAGCCTCGTCGGCGCGACCATGCGATTCCCCTACACCTTCATGGTCGCGCGGTTCGGCGGGCGAAACTGGACGATGATCTCGGCCGGCCTGCTGCTGATCCCGTCGATCCTCTTGGGCGTCGTCGTCGGCAATCCCGAGACTCCCTTCGGCGTCATGCTCGCCGTCGCCGCCCTCGCCGGCTTCGGCGGCGGCAACTTCGCGAGCTCGATGGCGAACATCACCTACTTCTTCCCCCAGAAGGAGAAGGGCTGGGCGCTCGGACTCAATGCGGCGGGCGGCAACATCGGCACAGCGGTCGCGCAGTTCGCCGTGCCCATCGTGGTGACGATCGGGGCCGCCGCGACGCTGAACATCTCGCTCGCCGGCTGGATGTGGGTGCCGTTCATCCTGCTCGCGATCTGGGGAGCCTGGCGCTACATGGACAACCTCTCCAACGCGAAGGCCGACGTCGCCGGCTCCGCCGCCGCGCTCCGCGAGCCGCACCTCTGGCTCATGGCGCTGCTCTACATCGGAACGTTCGGCTCGTTCATCGGGTTCGCGAGCGTCTTCCCGAAGCTCATCGCCGACCAGTTCCCCGAGTTCTCGACCCTCCAGGTGGGGCAGACGGCCATCTCGCTCGCCTTCCTCGGTGCGCTCGTCGGCTCGCTCGCCCGTCCTTTCGGCGGCCGGCTGTCCGACAAGGTGGGCGGCGCGCGCGTCACCGTCGGCGCGTTCTCCGTCATGGCGCTCGGCGCACTGCTGCTGATCTGGACGATGCCGCTCCAGAACTTCTGGGTCTTCCTCGGATGCTTCCTGGTGCTGTTCGCCGCGACCGGCATCGGGAACGGCTCGACCTACCGCATGATCCCCAACGTCTTCGCCGCGCGGGGCATCGCCACGGACGCTCTGCCGGGAACTCCCGGCGGCATCAAGATCCAGCGGAAGGCCGCGGCGGCGCTCGGGCTCATCTCGGCGATCGGCGCGTACGGCGGGTTCGTCATCCCGCAGGTGCTCAACGCGTCGCAGCTCGCGACCGGCGGGTACACGGCCGCGTTCTACGGCTTCGTCGGCGCCTACGTCGTGCTCCTGACCGTCACGATCCTCGTCTACGTCGTGCCGCGCCGGTCGCTCGCCGGGCAGCGCATCTGACCTCGGCATCCTTGCGGGCCGCATCCTTCGGGGTGCGGCCCGCTTCTTCGTGCCCGCTCACGACGCCCCGCGCGTTCTGCCGAGTCCCCCCAGTCCGCGCGAATCCACTCGCTTCAGCGCGCAGAACCAGGTGGTTTCGCGCAAGGCGTGTGGAGTCGGTGTCGGCAGACGCGCGGTTGCCTGTTCAGACGTCGGGCGAGGAGGGCAGGAAGACGGATGCCGCGGCATCCGTCCACCGATCAGTACACGTCGCGGACGTAGCGCTTCTCGGCCACGAGGGACTTCTTGAACTCCGCGGCCGCGTCCTCGGAGAGTCCGCCGTGGCGGCGCGCGATGGTCGTCAGCGTGTCGTCGACGTCCTGCGCCATGCGGCTCGCGTCGCCGCACACGTAGAAGTGCGCGCCATCCTGCAGCCAGCGCCAGAGCTCGACGCCGTGCTCGAGCATCCGGTCCTGGACATAGACCTTCTGGCGCTGGTCCCGGGAGAAGGCGGTGTCGAGCCGGGCGAGCAGCCCGTCCTCACGCATCGCGGTGAGCTCGTCGCGGTAGTAGAAGTCGGTCGCCTCGTGCTGCTCGCCGAAGAAGAGCCAATTGCGGCCCGTGTGCCCATCGGCTCGGCGGTCCTGAAGGAATCCGCGGAAGGGCGCGATGCCTGTGCCGGGCCCCACCATGATCATCGGCGTGTCGCCCGACGCGGGCGGCCGGAAGTGCGGCGACTTCTGCAGGTAGACATGGGCCGCGGGAGCGGCATCCGCCAGGAAGGTCGAGCACACACCCCCGCGCCGCCTGCCCGTCTCGGTCTCGAACCGGACGACCGACACCGTGAGCTGCACTTCATGCGGGCTGGTCTTGGGACTCGATGAGATCGAGTACTGGCGAGGCTGGAGCGGCTTGAGCACCGCGAGCCACTCCTCGGCACCTGCGGCGACGGGAAACTCATGGAGAAGGTCGACGGCCTGCATGCTCCACAGGTACTGCTCGAGGCGCGCCTTGTTCTCGCGGCGCAGGAGCACGGCGAGGCGCGAATCCGGGGTGCGCTCGGCGACGAAAGCCAGAAGATCGGACGTGATCCGGGTGATGTCGAGCTGGGAGCGGAGCGCATCCTCCAGGAAACGCTCCTCGCCCGCGACCTCGACGATCGTGCGCCGTCCGAGTCCCGTCACCTCCAGCCACTCCTCGACGAGCGGGCCGGTGTTCGCGCACACGATGCCGAGGGAGTCGCCCGCCTCATACGAGGTTCCGGCGTGCGAGAGATCGAAGCCGAACTGGCGCACCTCCTTCGCCGAGCCAGGGGCACTGAGAAGCGTGTTCGTGATCAGGTCTGCCTGTACCGGGTTGGCGCGCGTGAAGAGCCGCTTCATGGGAGGGGCGAGCACGACCTCCGGCGCCTCCGCGGTCGGGTCGAGCGCGGCGATGACCTGCTCGAGCCACGCGGCCGCCGGCTCGGCGTACTCGGGTTCGCAGTCGACGCGCGGCAGGAGCGCCGTCGCTCCGAGTGCGCCGAGGCGCGCGTCGATGCTGCGGCCGTGGCCGCAGAAGTCGTCGTAGCTGGGGTCCCCGATAGCGAAGACAGCGTAGTCGAGGGCGGTGAGCTCGGGCACGTCGTCGCCGTTGAGGAGATCCCACAGTCCCGCCGCGTTGTCGGGCGGTCCCCCGTCGCCGAAGGTCGACGTCACGATGAGCAGTCGCCGCACGGCCGCGAGATCGGCGATCGACATGTCGACCATGCTCAGCGCGCGCGCCGGGATGCCGCGAGCGGTGAGAGTCGCCACCGACGCGGCCGCAAGCTCTTCTGCGTTGCCCGTCTGCGAGCCCCACAGCACGGTGACCTCGTTATGGGTGTCGCCGGCCGCCGCCGATCCGATCGCCGTCCGGGAGTGCAGGCCCGCCAGGACGCCGTCGAACCACGCGCGCGGCAGGTCGCGCAGCGGCGCGGCAGCCGGAAGGAGGGGCACGATGCCGGCCGGGACGGGGACGGCCTCGAGCGCGGCGAGGAACCCCGAGACGTAGGTGCTCTCGGCCTCGGTGAGCGAGGGGGCCGCCGAGCCGCCTCCAGCGAGCAGGCCCGGCGCGAGCGCGGGCTGCAGCATCCCGGTCTCGCCCGATGTGGAAGCGTCCCGAGCAGGACCGACGCGACGAAGGCTCACCGCCGCGTACTTGAACTCCGGCTGCAGAGACGCCTCGTCGACCGCGTCGCTCGTCACGGCATTGATCGTGAGATATTCGCCGTGCTCGTCGTTCCAATGGAACGGGGCGAAGCAGTTGCCCGGTCGCACGCGATCGGTGACGACCGCCGGAAGCACGGCGCGGCCCCGCCTCGACGAGATCTCCACCTCGTCGCCTTCGGAGATCCCCTGCGCCTGCGCGTCGAGCGGGTGGATCTCGACGAACGGCGAAGGGTTCAGCTTGACGAGCTTGCCCACCTTGCCGGTCTTGGTCATCGTGTGCCACTGGTGCTGCAGCCGCCCCGTGTTGAGCACCCACGGGTAGTCGTCGTCGGGCAGCTCGTGCGGGCCCAGGTGCGGCCGCGCGAAGAACTGCGCACGCCGCGAGGCAGTGGCGAACGCGAGCGCCGGCACCGTGCCGTCGTCGCCGCGGCGCAGGCGCTGGCTGACCCCGTCGTTGAGGTAGCGGATCGGATGCCGGTCCTCGTCGTCGTCGGGCGGCGCCGGCCACTGCACCGGCCCTCGGCGCAGGCGCTCGTACGTCACGCCACGGACGTCCCAGCCGGTCTGAGGGTTCCAGAAGCGCCGGATCTCGTCGAAGACCTCTTCGCTGCTGGCGAAGTCGAAGCCTTCGTCGAAGCCCATCGCCTGAGCGACGCGGGCGATCGTGAGCCAGTCGGGCATCGCATCGCCGGGCGGCTCCGTCGCCCGCTGCACGAGGGTCATCGTCCGGTCGCTGTTGACCATGACCCCTTCGGCCTCCACCCAGAGGGTCGCGGGCAGGAGGATATCCGCGTAGGCGTTGGTCGCCGTTTCGGTGAAGACGTCCTGGACGATGACGAGCTCCGCGGCCTCGAGACCCTCGATGACCGACCTGCGGTTTGCAACGGATGCCACGGGGTTCGTGCAGATGATCCAGGCCGCCTTGATGTCGCCGGCGGCCATGGCCCGGTACATGTCGATCGTGCCGGTGCCCGCCTCGGCCCGGATCGTCCCCGGCGCAAGGCCCCAGACCCCCTCGACGAACGCACGGTCGGCGGGGTTGAAGACCGCCCGCTGGCCGGGCAGGCCCGGGCCCATGTAGCCCATCTCGCGGCCGCCCATGGCATTCGGCTGACCGGTGAGCGAGAAGGGCCCGCTCCCCGGCCGGCAGATCGCTCCCGTCGCCAGGTGCAGGTTGCAGATCGCGTTGGTGTGCCACGTTCCCTGGGTGGACTGGTTGAGGCCCATCGTCCAGAGCGTCATCCACTCGCCTGCATCGGCGATCAGCCGCGCGGCTGTGCGGATGTCGGCCTCCGGCAGGCCGGTGAGCTCTGCCACGCGGGACGGCGCGTACTCCGCCAGGAACTCCGGCATCGCCTCCCATCCCTCGGTGTGGGCGGCGATGAAGTCCTCGTCGATCGCGCCGTCCTCGACGAGCAGATTCAGGATGCCGTTCAGCAGCGCCAGGTCGGTTCCGGGCGCGATCGGCAGATACAGGTCTGCGCGATCCGCTGTCGCCGTGCGCCGCGGGTCGACGACGATGAGCTTGGCGCCCTGCTTCAGGCGATCCGCCATGCGCAGGAACAGGATCGGGTGGCAATCGGCCATGTTCGAGCCGATGACGAAGAAGAGGTTCGCCTGGTCGATGTCCTCGTAGGAGCCGGGTGGCCCGTCCGCCCCGAGGGACTGCTTGTAGCCGGTGCCCGCCGACGCCATGCACAGCCGCGAGTTGGACTCGATGTGGAGTCCTCGGAGGTAACCCTTCACGAGCTTGTTCGAGAGGTACTGGGCCTCGATCGACATCTGCCCGGAGACGTACACCGCGACCGCGTCCGGCCCGTGCTCCTCGACGATCGCGCGCAGGCGCGCTCCGGCCTCCGCGATGGCGGTGTCGACGGGCGCGGCGACGGGGGCCTCGCCGCGTGCGGGACGGATGTGCGCCGTCGTCATGCGCCCCGGAGCGTGCATGAGATCGACGTGCGTCGCGCCTTTCGTGCACAGTCGACCCGCATTGGCGGGGTGCCGCGTGTCTCCCACCGTCTTGGTGATCCGCGTGCCGAGCGGCCCCGTCGTGGTCGAGACGGCGATGCCGCACCCCACGCCGCAGTACGAGCAGACGGCGCGCGACTCGGTCGGCGGCGCGTCGGATCGCTCCACCGTCGTGCCCGCGGGTGCGCCCATGCTCCGATGATCGCGGATGCATGTTCCACCGCATGTCGCGGGGTGTTACCGCTCGATCACGCCGATCTCACGCGCGCGGGGCAGCGGGTGTGAAAGAGATCGAGGTCGGCCGCGCAGCGCCGGCCGTGGGACCGCAGCGGTCAGGCGTGGTCCTCGCCGGAGTCGGCATCGATGGCGTCGTCGTCTGGCGCGGCGCCGGCTTCGCGCTCGTCGTCCGATCCCGGCAGCTCTTCGAACAGGCCGGCGGGAGGCGTCACGACGACCCGGCCACCGGGCACGTCGACGATCGGGACGATCGCCTTCACGAACGGGACGAGCACCTCACGGTCGCTCTCGTCGCCGCCGGTGCGGACGATCAGAAGGTCCTGGGCGGGGAAGTGGTCGACGCGGGCGACCCGTCCGACCACGACGTCGTCGCGAACGACGTCGAGCCCGACGAGCTGGTGGTCGTACCAGGCGTCGTCTTCGGGGACGGATGCCTCGGCATCCTCATCGATCCACAGGATCGCCCGGATGAGCTCTTCCGCCGCAGAACGGTCGTCCACACCCTCGAAGAAGGCGACGGGATGGCTGTTCATCCACTTGAACTCGCGGACGGTGAGCGGCTTGCCGTGCCACGGCGACGACTCGGGCACCTGAAGCGTGAACGTCGCACCGGGGACGAACCGGCGATCGGGCTCGTCCGTGTAGAGCTCGAGCTTGAACGCGCCCTTCAGCCCGTGCGCCTTCACCAGGCGGCCGACGCGCAGCTGCGTCTTGCCGGACTTGCCTGGACGCGCCGGCTTCTGGGTCGGGCTCGAGACCGAGTCCGGGGATTCTGCGTCTGACATCTCAGTCGTCCGCGACGTCGACGCGCACGCGTCGACCGTCGGCGAGCGCCGAGATGAGCGTGCGCAGGGCCTTTGCCGTGCGTCCGCCGCGCCCGATTACGCGACCTCGGTCATCGGGGTGCACGTGCACCTCGAGGACGTCACCGCGGGGGGACGTCGAGGAGTTGATGCGGACGTCGTCCGGGTGATCCACGATCCCCTTGACGACGTGCTCGAGCGCGGCGGCCAGCACGGAATTACTCTGCGTCTGCGGCGGAGTCGGCGTCAGCGTCGGCCGGAGCCTCGGCGACGGGCTCTTCAGCCTTCTTCTCAGCCTTGGGCTTGATGACCGACTTCTTGGCGGAGTCGATCTCGAAGTCCGGCTTGGGCTCGGCCACCTTGACGGTCGAGACAGCATCCTTGTCGCCCTTGAAGCGACCCCAGTCGCCCGTCAGCTTGAGGATGGCGCGGACCTGCTCGGTGGGCTGGGCGCCCACGCTGAGCCAGTGCTGCGCGCGCTCGGAGTCGACCTCGATGAACGAGGGCTCCTCGGTGGGGTGGTACTTGCCGATCTCCTCGATGACACGACCATCGCGCTTGGTGCGCGAGTCGGCCACGACGATGCGGTAGTAGGGCGCACGGATCTTGCCGAGGCGCTTGAGACGAATCTTGACAGCCACGATTCTCCTGAATTGTGTGGAGGTGAGACGAACCGATCGCCTGGAGAGTGGGGTGCACACCCGGCGGAAGCTCAATAGGAGGACGGCGACGCTGGATAGAGGGTCGAGCGCCGGGTCCGACCCTCTATTCTGCCAGATCCCGGGGAGTGTCGCGAACACCCCCGCCCCGCACACCACGAGGGGTCCCCGTGAACCCCCGCCCACCACATCCCGGGGATTGTCGCGAACCGGCGGCTGCGCCGGCAGCGGCGATGCCACGGCGGCGACAGCATCCGTCATGGCAAACTGTGCGGATGACGGTGCCCTTCGCGACATCCGCCCGTTCCACCGTTGGGCTGGAGTGGGAGCTCATGCTCGCCGACGGGGCCACGGGGGACCTCGTGCCGCGCGCGCCCGAGGTGCTGGACGTCGTCGAGGAGCGCACAGCGCTCGAGCGGTTCACGGTGACCGGCGAGCTGCTGACGAACACGGTCGAGGTCACGAGCGGGGTCGGCGACACGGTCGAGGCCGCGGTCGACGACATCGCGGACGCGATCGCGGCGATCCGGGAGGTGACGAATCCTCTCGGCATCGAGCTGCTGTGCGCCGGGAGCCACCCCTTCGCGCAGTGGTACGACCAGCAGGTGACCGACAAGACCAGGTACCACAACCTCATCGAGCGGACCCAGTGGTGGGGCCGCAACATGATGATCTGGGGCATCCACGTGCACGTCGGCGTGGAAGACGTCAACAAAGTGTTCCCGCTGATCAATGCGCTGTCGGTCTATCTGCCGCATCTCCAGGCACTGTCGGCTTCGTCCCCCTTCTGGGCCGGGGAGCGCACGGGGTACGCGTCGAATCGGGCGCTCGTGTTCCAGCAGCTTCCGACGGCCGGGCTGCCGTGGCCCCTGCAGAACTGGTCCGAGTTCGAGGGGTATCTCGAGGACATGGTGCGAACCGGTGTGATGGCCGACGCGACCGAGGTGCGGTGGGATATCCGCCCGGCCCCGCGGTGGGGCACGATCGAGATCCGCGCCTGTGACGGGATGTCGACGCTGCCCGAGCTCGCCGCCGTCGCGGCGCTCGTGCAGGTGCTCGTCGAGCATTTCTCCCGCGAGTTGGATGCCGGCCGGGAACTGCCGGTCATCCCGCCGTGGTTCGTGCGCGAGAACAAGTGGCGCGCCGCGCGATACGGGCTGGATGCCCGGATCATCGTCGATGCCGACGGCACTCAGGCGCCCGTGCGCGAGCACCTGCGCCAGACGATGGACCGGCTCGTGGACGTCGCGGTCGAGCTCAAGTGCGGGCGTGAGTTCGCCGGCCTCGAGACGACGCTCACCCAGGGCGCGAGCTACGACCGGCAGCTGCGGGTGGCGGATGCCGCGGACGGCGACCTGCGCGAGGTCGTGCAGCACTTGATCCGCGAGTTCCGTGCGGGTCCGACGCTGCGCGAGCACTTCTCGCAGCTCGCCCGCTGAGGCAGGTCAGTCGGCCGCGGCGGACCGACGTCGTGGGTTCAGCCGTTGCCGAGCATCCGCTGCAGCTCGGCGAGGTCCTCGGCCGTCGGCGCGCCCTTCGGACTGCCCAGGCCGAAGCCCGACCCGGTCGGGGCCTCGATGGCAGCCTGGGCGATCCCGGCGTTCTCCGCTGCGCGCTTCGCGGGGTTGCCCGAACGCGAGCCCTTCGCCTTGACCTGCTTGCCGCGCTTGCTCGACGCACCCGGGCGGCCCCCGGGGATCGGGCCCATGCCAGGGATGTTCGGCACGCCGCCGCGGGCGACGGTCTTCATCATCTTGGCGGCCTGCTCGAACCGGTTGACGAGGGCGTTGACGTCGGTGACCGTCATGCCCGAGCCGCGCGCGATGCGCAGCCTTCGCGAGCCGTTGAGCACCTTGGGGTTGCGCCGCTCCCCCGGGGTCATCGAGCGGATGATCGCCTCGGTGCGGTCGATCTCGCGCTCGTCGAAGTTCTCGAGCTGCTCCTTCATCTGCCCCATGCCCGGCAGCATCCCGAGCATCTTCTTCATGGAGCCCATCTTCTTCATTTGCTGAAGCTGGGCGAGGAAGTCTTCGAGGGTGAACTGGTCGGTCGCGAGCTTCTCGGCGACCTTCATCGCCTCTTCCTCGTCGAACGCCGCCTGCGCCTGCTCGATGAGGCTCAGGATGTCGCCGAGGTCGAGGATGCGCTTGGCCATGCGGTCGGGGTAGAACGGCTCGAGATCGTCGAGTCCTTCACCCGTGGATGCGAACACGATGGGGCGACCGGTGACGGATGCCACAGACAGCGCCGCCCCGCCGCGCGCATCGCCGTCGAGCTTGGACAGCACCACACCGGTGAAGTCGACGCCCTCCTGGAAGGCCTTCGCCGTGTTGACGGCATCCTGACCGATCATCGCGTCGATGACGAACAGCACCTCGTCGGGGTTGGTCGCCTTGCGGATGGAGGATGCCTGCTTCATCAGCTCGGCGTCGACGCCGAGCCGGCCGGCCGTGTCGATGATGACGATGTCGTGCTGCTGTCGGCGCGCCACCTCCACGCCGTCTCGCGCAACCTGCACGGGGTCGCCGACGCCGTTGCCGGGCTGCGGCGCGTAGACGGCGGCACCGGCCTGACGGGCGACGACCTGCAGCTGGTTGACGGCGTTGGGGCGCTGCAGGTCGGCGGCGACGAGGAGCGGCGTGTGGCCGTCCTTCTCGAGCATCTTGGCGAGCTTGCCGGCGAAGGTCGTCTTGCCCGAGCCCTGCAGTCCGGCGAGCATGATCACGGTCGGCGGATTCTTGGCGAACTGCAGTCGCCGCTGCTCGCCGCCGAGGATCGCGACGAGTTCTTCGTTGACGATCTGGACGACCTGCTGCGCGGGGTTCAGCGCCCGGTTGACCTCGTCGCCGAGCGCGCGCTCGCGCACCTTGGCGGTGAAGTCCTTGACCACGACGAGGGCGACGTCGGCGTCGAGCAGCGCGCGACGGATCTCGCGCACCGTTCCGTCGACGTCCGCGGGCGTGAGCTGCCCCTTCTTGCGGAGGTTGCGGAAGGTCTCGGTGAGACGATCGGAGAGCGTGCCGAAGGTAGCCATGATCCCCCGATTCTACGGGAGCGGATGCGGGAGCCCGCCGTGAGCACGGGCGATCACCTGCGGAGTCCGGGCGTGCGCCCGTTCCTCCGTGCCCCTGCACAACTCCTCAACATCGGACCGCGGACCCGCGCAACCGACCCCTCCCGGGCACGGCGAGCCTGCATCGACGGAGTTGTGCAGATCCGGCCGCGACTACGCCGCCGCCAAACCGGGCACGAAGCTCAACGCCTCGTCGAGCAGCGTCGCGAGGTCCGTGCGACCGGGTCCCGCCTCTCCCCACTCCCAGAGCGCTGCAAGCACGGCCCCGGCGGCCGCCGCGCCGAGGACCGCGGCGGCGAGCCGCGGGGTCCCGTCAGCCGCGGCCCGTGCAGCGACCGCGCTCGCGAGGCGTGCCTGGCGCAGGGCCCGCTCGCGTTCGATCTCGTCGGTCAGGCCCATGGTGTCGGCGTTCGCGACGGCGAGCGCGAGGCTGTCAGGCGCGAAGCCGTCGGCGATGTCGCGCAGCACGTCACGCGCGGTCGCGTCGGGGTCGTGGGCGAGGCGCCGTACCGCGGCATCCAGCCGCTCATCGAGCCCAGCCCACAGCACGTCGGACTTGGAGGCGAAGTAGTTGAAGAAGCTCGAGCGGCTCACCCCAGCCCGGGAGGTGATGTCCACGATCGAGGTCTGCTCGAAGCCCTGCTCGAGGAAGAGCTCGCAGGCAGCCTCGGCGAGCGTCTCGCGGGACGACGCGCGTGGGCGGCCGGTGCGCGGCTCAGCGTTCATGCCCTCACGCTATCCGGCGCGATGCCGTGTGAGTGCGCGTATTGTTGGACGCGATCCAGAAAGTCGTGCTAACCAAGGAGCGCCGTGCTCGAGATCGTCACACAGGGTTTCGACCCGGACTTCGTGCCCTATCAGGACGGCTGGGCGCTGCAGCGCAGCATCCATTCCGAGGTCGTGGCCGGGAGCCGTCCCGACACGCTCGTCCTGCTGGAGCATGAGCCGGTGTACACCGCAGGAGCGCGGACGGCGCGCCACGAGCGGCCCACGGACGGTACGCCGGTCGTGGATGTCGACAGGGGCGGGAAGATCACGTGGCACGGTCCGGGCCAGCTGGTCGGCTACCCGATCGTGCGACTCCCCGAGCCGCTGGACGTGGTGGCGCACGTGCGTCGCCTCGAGAGCATCCTGATCGACGTGCTCGCCGGATACGGGGTGGAGGGTATCCGGGTAGAAGGGCGCAGCGGCGTGTGGGTGCGGCGGCCACTCTCGGAGGACAAGGTGGGGGCGATCGGCGTGCGAGTGCAGCGGGGTGTCACGATGCATGGGTTCGCGCTCAACTGCGACAACTCGCTGGCGGGCTTCCGCGGCATCGTCCCGTGCGGAATCGCGGATGCCGGAGTCACCACCTTGAGCGAGCTCGTCGGGGCCGACATCGCCCCCGTCGACGTCGTCGGGTCCGTGGTCAGCCGCTTCCAGTCCGAGTACGCGGCGGTCGCAGCGTGAGCGCGTGCGGGAGTGCTCACGGAGGCGCCGCGGGCGCTTCGGCGTCGGCATCCGGCCCCGGGCACGCCCCCGACGGACGCAAGCTCCTTCGCCTCGAGGTCCGCAACGCCCAGACGCCGATCGAGCGCAAGCCGGAGTGGATCAAGACGAAGGCGAAGATGGGGCCGGAGTACCAGGCGCTCCATTCGCTGGTGAAGTCCGAGGAGCTCCACACCGTCTGCCAGGAAGCGGGCTGCCCCAACATCTACGAGTGCTGGGAGGACCGCGAGGCGACCTTCCTCATCGGCGGCTCGCAGTGCACGAGGCGCTGCGACTTCTGCCAGATCGACACGGGCAAGCCGGCGGACTACGACATGGACGAGCCGCGCCGCGTCGCGGAGAGCGTCCAGCGGATGCAGCTGCGCTACGCGACAGTGACCGGCGTCGCGCGCGATGACCTGCCTGACGGCGGTGCGTGGCTGCACGCCGAGACCGTGCGGCGGATCCACGCCGACAACCCGGGCACGGGCGTCGAGATCCTCGCGACCGATTTCAACGGCGATCCCGCGCTGCTCGCGGAGGTCTTCGACTCACGTCCCGAGGTGTTCGCCCACAACGTCGAGACGGTGCCGCGCATCTTCAAGCGCATCCGTCCTGCCTTCCGCTACGAACGGTCGCTCGGCGTCCTGACCGCGGCGCGCGAGGCGGGGCTCATCACGAAGTCGAACCTGATCCTCGGCATGGGCGAAGACCCGGAAGAGGTCGTCCAGGCGCTGCAGGACCTGCACGATGCGGGTACCGACATCATCACCATCACGCAGTACCTGCGGCCGACTCCTCGTCATCTGCCCGTCGCACGCTGGGTCAAGCCTCAGGAGTTCGTCGAGTTCAAAGAGGAAGCCGAGCGCATCGGCTTCCTCGGCGTGCTCGCCGGCCCGCTCGTGCGGTCGTCCTACCGCGCGGGCCGCCTGTGGGCGCAGTCGATGATCTCGAAGGGCCGTGAGATCCCTCCCCACCTGGCGCACATCGCGCGGGACGTGCATGCCGACGGAGGGTTCGCGCAGGCGGTGTGAGGGGCCGGAAGAAAGGTCTGCATTCAGTCGGCGCTGGTCACCGAGAGCACATCGCCGTCCGAGCCGAGGTTGACCAGCAGAACGTCGTCGGTCGCATCCGGGTCGAGTGCGTACTCGAGGACCGCGAAGGGGTCGGACCCTCCGTGCTCGTCCGCGAGGATCGTCATGCTCATCAGCTGGAGCGAGCGGATGACGTCGATGTGCACGTCGCCCGAGATGTCCACCAGCGCCTCGTCGATGTCCTCCCCCAGCAGAGCCTGCTGCTGCAGGATGTACTCGGTCACCTCGCTGGTGCGGTCGTCGAGCTCGGACACCATCGCATTGCGGGCACTCCGGTCGATCTCCTCGATGGACGAGACGAGTCCCGCGGCCACGTCGAGTGCCGCTTCCGAGACGTCGTCCTGGTCGGGCGCGGTGAGATCGACAGTGACGGACTGATCCCCCAGCTCGACGTTCTCGGACCAGAAGATCGATCCGTCCGGCCCGGACTCGAGAAGTCCGAAGAAGTCGTGTTCGATCGCCATGTCCCCATGAAACCAGCCCTGCGCCCCAGACGGTAGCCCGGAGGCCCAGGGATCTCGGCGCGTCGCGAAATCACTCCACGAGCGATGCCGCGAACACGTGCGGGGTGAAGCCGGTGAGGTCGCCGATCCCCTCACCGTTCCCGAGCAGCTTCACCGGAATCCCGGTCCGCTCCTGAACCGCGAGCACGAAGCCGCCCTTCGCCGAGCCGTCGAGCTTGGTGATCACGAGACCCGTCACGCCCGCGTGCTCGAGGAACGCCTGGGCCTGCATGACCCCGTTCTGGCCGGTCGTCGCATCGAGCACGAGCAGCACCTCGCTGATGGGCGCCTGCTTCTCGATGACACGCCGGATCTTGCCCAGCTCGTCCATCAGACCGCCCTTGGTGTGCAGCCGCCCCGCCGTGTCGACGAGCACGATCTCGGTCCCGGTGCGCTTGGCATAGTCGATCGTCTGGAAGGCGACGGATGCCGGATCCTGGCCCTCCTGCTGGGGACGGACGATCGCAGCCCCGCCCCGTTCCGCCCACGTCGCCAGCTGGTCCACGGCCGCAGCGCGGAAGGTGTCGGCCGCCCCGACCACGACACTGCGCCCGTACCGCTGCAGGAACTTCGCGAACTTGCCGATGGTCGTCGTCTTGCCGACGCCGTTGACCCCGACGACGAGCACGACCGCCGGACGCTCGGTGAGTCGCAGCGTGGTGTCGAACTTCGCGAAGTGCTCCTCGAGGCTCTCCTTCAGCATCCGGTGAAGATCTTTCGGATCGTTCGTGTGATACCTGTCGACCTTCTCGCGGAGGTCGTCGATGATCCGCTCCGTGGTGTCAGGCCCGAAGTCGGCCGTCAGCAGCGCGGTCTCGAGGTCGAGCCAGGTGACCTCGGTGATCTCGGGCGCCGCGAACATCGTCCGGAGGGCCCGCACAAGGGACCAGGGGCTGTCTGCCATGCCTCCCAGCCTACGAGGCGCCGCCTGTGCACTCGTGCCTGCGCAGCCTCGAGCTGCGGGGCATGTGACGCCGTCAGCCCCTTCGCACTCCCACGATCAGGTCCAAGTGGCCGGCGAGCGCGAGTTCTTGGATCTCATCTCTGCTGCTCGAGGTGGCCGGGCAGGTGACGAGGAAGAGCACAGCCAGGTCGAGCTCCGGGAAGGCGCGCGCCCCCATGATCGCGTTCGATCGGTCCTCCCACGCGACAGCTGCCACCCGGACAGCAACCTTCCCACCACCTTCTCGATCGACGCGGCTGTCACCGATGTATGCGTCGATACCCTCGCTCGAGCCCGGCTTCAGCTGCTCCGTCAGCCAGCGAATGCCGTCGTCCGATGCCGCCCGGGCATCGTCTCCGGCGGAGAGCTCCGGCAGCACCTGAATGAGCTCCGTCGTGCAACCGCTCGCCTCATCCCGATAGGTGCCGCGCGCCCCCAATCGGGGCGGCTCTGCGGCGAAGCCCTCGGCCGACGCGAGCGATTCGCCCCACTCGACGGCGACGATCCTCGCGTTGCCCCCAGCACCCTCGAACGGAATGTCCTGGTCCGCGACGGCGCTCGGCTGCGAGGGGGATGCGGCAGGGGGCGGTGACGGATCGGAGGTGACATCGCGCACCGTGTCATCGGCTGAAGGCGCGGAAGCGACTCCGTTCGAACACGCTGCGAGACCCAGGGCGAGGGTCAGCACGACCACGCACCCCCACGTCGCCGCACGCATCACTCACTCCCMGCGGTTTCGGTMACGTGCAGCGCCAGCCCCTTCGGGCCGACGACCCGGTCGTGTTCGTCGTACGCGTTTGTCCCGCTGGGGCAATCGATGGCGAAGTAGTAGATCGACTGGATTGCGTTGAAGAATCTGGCCGAGTCCGCCCAGCTCGACCCATCGGTCAGTTCGGCCCCCAGGCCCCACAGCGACGCCGTGCCGCCCTCCTGCGTCTGATCGATGGGAAAGTCGTCTCCGTAGGTCTCCACGACCTCCGGTGTGACCTCCGCATCCCTGCCCTGCGCGATCCCCGCGATCGCGGAGATCGTCGATGCGCGATCAGAGTCCTCTGCGGCGAAATCCTTCAGGGTGCCCTGATAGAAGACGATCGTGCATCCGTTCGTATCGTCGGTGTACGACCAGGAGCCGTTCCCGTCATCCGGCGAGAGAAGGGAGAATTCAGGGTCGGTTGCGAACGGATCGATCCACTCCGCGGCAATCGACCCCGCTTCCAGGTCATCTCCCGCCTCGAAGGTGAGCTCCAGCGGAATCGAAGTGTCGACCGTCTCCGCCACCGCATCATCGCTGGGGGCAGGCGGGTCTGATGACACGGCGGGCACGGGTGCACCCTCCCGCGGCGCTGCAGTGCAGGCCGGGGTTACCAGAATGCCGATGGCGAGGGCGACCACGCCCACGCGCCTTCGCGCGGAGTGATTCATGCGCGAAGCATAGACCTTGGGGGCCTGGGAGGATATGCCCGGTCAGCTCGCGACGCGCTCGCCCACGCGCTGCCCGACGACGGCGGACACGCCGTCCTGGCGCATGGAGACCCCGTAGAGGGCGTCCGCGATCTCCATGGTGCGCTTCTGGTGCGTGATGACGATCAGCTGGCTCGACTCGCGGAGCTGCTCGAACACGCCGAGCAGCCGCCCGAGGTTGGCATCGTCAAGCGCCGCCTCGACCTCATCGAGGATGTAGAACGGACTCGGCCGGGCCTTGAAGATCGCCGTCAGAAGCGCCACCGCGGCAAGCGACCGCTCTCCACCGGAGAGCAGCGACAGCCGCTCGATCTTCTTGCCGACGGGCCGTACGGCGACCTCGATGCCGGTCGTCAGGGGGTGGTCCGGATCGGTGAGGGAGATGCTTCCCGTGCCGCCGGGGAAGAGCACGGGGAACACCTCGCCGAACGCGACTCTCGTGTCTTCGAACGCAGCGAGGAAGATCGACTGCATCCGCTCGTCGAGCTCTTCGATGATCGTGAGCAGGTCTTTGCGGGTCTGCGTCAGATCGGCGAGCTGCTCGGTCAGGAACTTGTGCCGCTGCTCGAGCGCGGCGAACTCCTCGAGGGCGAGCGGGTTGACCCGGCCGAGCTGCGAGAGCTTGCGCTCCGCATCCTGGAGCCGTTTGCGCTGGCCCGCCCGATCGAAGGGGACGGTCTCGACCACGACCGCGCCGTCGTGCGCGCCGGCGGGGGCGGCGGAGTCCTCGGTGCCGAGATCGAGGGGCACAGCCAGGTCCGGACCGTACTCCGCGACCAGGACGTCTTCTTCAAGACCGAGCTCCGACGCGACACGCTCGAGCAGGCTCGTCACGTGGAGCCGCTTCTCGTGGATCTGCAGCTCGAGGCCGTGGACGCTCTCGGTGAGCCCGGTGAGCCGGGCACGGATGGCGGTCTCCTGGGTCCGCAGCTCCGCGAGCTCCTGCGTCACCGCGGTCCGCGCGGACTCCGCGGTCGCCAGGTCGACGCGCGCCTGCGTCACCGAGCGGTCGACGGAGTCGAGGAGCGCCGGAACCTGGGCGGCGACATCGGCGGCGATCTCACGCTGGGCGCGCCGGATGACAGCTCTGCGTGCCGCTTCGGCCGCGGCATCCCGCTCCCGTTCCCGCTGCTTCTCGAGCTGGACCACACGCGCTTCGCCGGCGCGGACGCGCTCACGCAGCGTCTCCACGTCCAGGCGCGTGCGCATCTCGCCTTCTCGCGCGGCTTCGAGCGCGGCGAGCATTCCCTCCCGCGACGACGCGTCCAGGATCGGGCGCGGGGCCTCGAGTGCGACCGTGAGCTGCTCGCCGGCGACCCGTGCGGATGCCTCGGCATCCGCCACGGCAGCCTGAGCCTGGGCGAGGCCTGCGGCGAGGCGGTCGCACTCGGCGATCGCAGCCTCGTGCCGCACGGTCGCACGGTTGACCTGCTCGGCGTGCGCCGCCGCGGCGGCGTCGTGCGCACGCAGCGTCTCGAGCGCCGTCCTGGTCGCCTTCCGAGCGGCGTCGAGTCCGCGCACGCGGTCGGCGAGTGCTTCGCGGAGCGAGTCGGCGATGACCACGATCTCCGAGAGGCGGTCGGCCGCGGCGTCGCGCTCGGCGGCCAGTTCCAGGCGCGACCGGCTCTGGCCCGACCCCGCTCGCACGGTCTGCGCGGTCACGACCTCCCCCGCCCGCGTCACCACGGTGACAGGGCGGTCAGCGGGGAGGAGCGCCTGCGCCGCTGCGAGGTCATCCACGATCACGACGTGGCGGAAGAGGGCGAGGACGCCGTCCGGCGCCTTCACGATGTCGCGCGCCGCGGTCGCGCCCGGGATGCCCGCGATCGACTCGGGAGCGTCGTTCGACGTGGCGATCGCGATGTCGACGACGCCGAGATCGCCTCCCCGCACCGATCCGGCAACGGCGAACGCGTCGTCGCGCGAGTCGACGAGCACGCCCTCGGCGAGCGGGCCCAGCACAGCGGCGATGGCGGTCTCGTAGCCGGGCGTGACTTTGATCGCGTCGCCGATGAGTCCCCGGATGCCGGCCCCTCCGCCCGCGACGATCTCGGCGGCTGCGTTGCGCACATCCAGCGCGCGACCGAGCGTCTTCGTCTGCGCGGTCAGGGAGTCCAGTTCCCGCTCTGCGGTGTGGAGGCGCTCCCGCAGTCCGCCCACCGCGGCCTCGGCATCCGTCGCCTCCCGCTGCGCCCGCTCGTAGGCGGCGGCGTGCTCGGCAGCCGACTCCTCGGGCACGAGATCGGGGTCGATGCCGGCGAGGATCTGCTCGGCCTCGAGGCGCCGCTGCTGGGCGGCGTCCAGCGCCCGCTGCTGGCGATCGACGGCGGCCCGGACAGCCGCGAGAGCGGATGCCGCTGCCTCGGCGGTGCCGCGCAGCGCGGTGATGCGCATGTCGTGCTCCGACACGAGCGCGCTCTGAGCCGAGATGTCGGCGTCGAGCGCATCGAGTTCGGCACGCGCGCGCATGACGTCGCGAGCAGCCTCGGTGGCGGCATCCTGCGCGTCTCCCAGCCCGCTCGCGATCTCGTCGATCTCTGCGCGCACCTCGTCGATCATGGGCTGCGACACGGTCGAGAGGGCTGAGGAATCGTCGCGATCGTCGTCGCCGAGGAGCGCGAGCCGTTGCCCCGCGAGTGTGAAGAGACCACGGATGCGCTCCTGCACGCGCTCGAGACCGAAAGCGACGCTGCGGGCCCGGTCGACCGCTTCGGAGCGCTGGTCTGCCTCAAGCTGCTCGATGCGCAGCCGGAACGAGTCGAGTTGATCCTGCAGCACGAGCCGCTCCGCGTGCCGCTCCTGCTCGCTGCGCGTATGGCCCGCGAGCTCCTCACGGAGGCCCACGAGCTCGTCGGCGAAGAGCCGCGCCTTGGCGTCGCGGACGACCGCTGCGATCGTCGCCGCTTCCCGCGCGATCTCGGCCTGTCGTCCGAGCGGCTTGAGCTGGCGTCGCAGCTCGCCCGCGAGATCGCTCAGGCGCGTGAGGTTCGCCTCCATCGCGTCGAGCTTGCGGAGCGTCTTCTCCTTGCGGCGGCGGTGCTTCAAGATGCCCGCGGCCTCCTCGATGAATCCGCGGCGATCCTCGGGGGATGCCTGCAGCACGGTGTCGAGCCGCCCCTGTCCGACAATGACGTGCATCTCGCGCCCGAGCCCAGAATCGCTGAGCAGCTCCTGCACGTCCAGCAGCCGGCACGTGTCGCCGTTGATCGCGTACTCGCTCGCCCCGTTGCGGAACAGCGTGCGGCTGATCGTCACCTCGGAGTACTCGATCGGCAATGCGCCGTCGGCGTTGTCGATCGTGAGCTGCACCTCGGCCCGGCCGAGTGGGCCGCGCGTGGCGGTGCCGGCGAAGATGACGTCCTCCATCTTCCCGCCGCGGAGCGTCTTGGCTCCCTGCTCGCCCATCACCCAGGCGAGGGCATCGACCACGTTCGACTTGCCCGAGCCGTTCGGTCCGACGATGCACGTCACACCGGGTTCGAGCGCGAAGGTCGTCGGCTGCGCGAACGACTTGAACCCTTTGAGCGTCACGCTCTTCAGGTGCATGGACGAGCCCCTTCGCGCGGCTTACGGATATCCCGACAACCGTACCCGACGGCCTTCCCGCCCCTCGGCAGGCGGGGCCGAAGCGCCGCAGCCCCGCCTGCACCATCGCGCCGAAGGTCTTGACGGCCCCTCGGGGCTGCGCTAGCGTCACTGATCGCGTCCAGAAGTCGAAAGGAGGTCGCCATGATGATCGAAGCCCGCACGCAGTCCCCTGCACCAGCATTCACCGGCTCCGTCTGCACCTCGGCGACCGATTCCTTCTGCGCGTTCTTCCCCGCGGACCGTTGATCCGCTCCTAGGAGAGCTCCGCCTCCAGGCAGGTCGCCGCCCGGGCATCCGCGCGATTGCGCTCGCCCTCGGGCACCCGCTGCCGGCACACCCACGTCGGCCCCGGCTCCGCCACCATTCGTCGGCGCATACGCGTTCCGACTCTCCTTCTTTCCTCCTCTGAGAGAGCAGAAATGAACACCTCCACACTCCTCGGGGTCGAGTTCCGACCGATCGCGATCCCCGAATCCATCCACTCGTCCGACGCGAGCGACTTCATCTCGATGGTCGAGGTGCGCAATCGCGTCTACCGCGAGATCCGCGGAAGCGACGACAACTCCGTCTCCGCCGCCGAGCTGCTCCCGCTCTATCAGCGGGACAGCTACGAGCTTCGCTGCCTGTGGCTGGTCGTTCTCGACGGCCGGCCGGTCGGCCGCGTCGGCGTCGACCTTCCGCTCGAGAAGGGCTCGAAGGCCGCCTACTGGCTGATCGAACTCCTCGCGGAGGTTCACGCACAGGGGCTCGGCACGGCAGGGCACGCCCTCGTCGAGCAGACCGCGCGAGCGCACGGCCGCACGGTGCTGCAATCCTGGGCGGAGCATCCGGCCGCTCCGGGGCCCGTGATCCTCTCGCCCACCGGCTTCGGGTCGATCCCCGAGGACCGCGCCGCACTTCTACCGGACGAACGGCTACACGCTCGAGCAGGTGGAGCGAGTCAGCGCGCTCGACCTCCGAGCCTCTAACGAGAGGCTCGAGGAGCTGCTCGCCGCCGCGCGCACCGCGGCGTCCGACTACCGGGTCGTGCAGTGGTCGCCGCCTACACCGGATGAGTTCGTCGAGGGCTACGCCTGGATGAAGTCCCGGATGTCGACGGACGCTCCGGCGGCGGCGCTCGAGTTCGACGAGGAGACGTGGGATGCCGCTCGCCTGGCGCGGCACGACTCGACGTACACCGACGGCGGCCGGCTGATGCTCGTCACCGCCGCCCAGCACATCGAGAGCGGGGCGCTGTGCGCGTTCAACGAACTGGTGATCGGCCCGGATCGCACCGCGGCATCCCATCAGGAGGACACGCTCGTGCTGAAGGAGCACCGGGGCCACCGGCTCGGGATGCTCGTGAAATGCATCGGCCTGCTGACGTGGCGAGAACTCGTCCCCGAGTCGCCCCGCATCACCACCTACAACGCAGAGGAGAACCGTCCGATGCTCGACATCAACGAGGCGATCGGCTTCACACCGATCGCCTACGAGGGAGCCTGGAAGAAGGTGCTCGATGACTGAGGTCGCCCTGCATCCCCTGACCGTCCGGCAGCTTGTGCCGCCCGCGACCCTCGATGCTCCTGATGCGGGACTGTTCCTCCGCATGATCGAGATCGCCAATGCCGCGTGCCGCCTCGATGCCGGGCACGGCGACCTCGACGAGGACCCGCGGGAAGCGCTCGTGGCGTGGCAGGACCAGACGGATTGGGGCCGGACCGGCTTCGTCGCGGAGCGTGCGGACGAGGTCGTCGGCGTCGCCAATCTGGTCTACCCGCAAGAGGCCGGTGCGACGACGGCGGAGTTCGACGTCTTCATCGCACCGGGCAGATGGGGTGGAGGCGCCGAGGAGGCGCTGCTCGCGGCTGTCGAGGCCGAAGCCCGCCTGCTGGGTCGCACGTCGATCCAGATCTTCACCCTGCACCGCGCCGACGGCACAGGTCCCGCCCTCCGCCCGTCGACGGGATGGGGAGAGATTCCCGCCGACGACCGCCAGACCGTGTTCTGCCTCGAGAACGGCCTCACGCTCGAACAGGTGGAGCGCAACAGCGCCTTCGACATGCGATCGCCGTTCGACGGTGTGGAGCGGATGCTCGCCGAAGCGCGGGAAAAGGCCGGGCCCGACTACCGGCCGGTGGCGTGGACGTCGCCGACTCCGGAGGCCTACCAGGAGGGCCTCGCGTACGCCATGTCGCGCATGTCGACGGACGTGCCGCAGGGCGGGCTCGACGTCGACGAGCAGACGTGGGATGCCGAGCGCATCCGGCGCCGGGATGCCCGCCTGGCTGCTCAGGGGTTCACCGTCTCGGTGGCCTGCGTCGAGCACGTCCCGACCGGTCGGATCGCCGCGTACAACGAGCTCGCCATCGCCGGTGACCGCTCGGGGGCGACGCACCAGTGGGGCACGCTCGTGCTGAAGGAGCACCGCGGCAGGCGGCTGGGGGCGATCGTGAAGTGCGTGAACCTCCTGCGCTGGCGCGACCTCGTGCCCGAATCGCCGCGGGTCTCCACGTTCAACGCCGAAGAGAACCGGCACATGCTCGCCATCAACGAGGCGATCGGCTTTACTCCGGTCTCATACGCGGGAGCGTGGAAGAAGGTGCTCGACTGAGAGGATGCTGCGCCCGCCGGCGGCGCGGGCGCAGCATCCGTCCTCCGCAGTCCTCCCTGTGACCTGAGCCGTCTCGGTTTGACATCGTGCAATCGATCGCGGATGCTGTGCAGGCCCGATCCCCCTCGTCACACGGAGTGCAATGAAGCGTTCCCGTCGTGTCATCGTCGCGCTCTCGTCGACGGTGGCACTCGTTCTCCTTCAAGCGGTGCTGGACCCGACCGGCCTGCTCGCGCTCGTGGGCTGGTCCGGAGCCGTGCCGTCGCTGGACTCCGGTGTCTGGCCGTTCGCGGCGTACGTCGTGTTCCTTCCGGTGCTGCTCGGGATGGTGTGGTGGGTGGCGGCTCGTGCCGGCGAACGCTTCTGGACCCTCTTCCCGGGGGTCGTGCTGGCGGTTCTGCTCGCCCAGGCGGCGGCCTGCCTCGTGATGACGGGAGACCTCGCGGTCGCGGCATGGGGTGCAGGATTCGTCACCGCGAAGGCGCTGCCGGCGGCCGCCATCGTCGCGGCTCTGACGCGATGGCTCGGCGGCAGGCCCCAGCGGGAGCGCCACAGCCCGGGCGAGGTCTGGGTGCCCGCACTCGTGTTCGCGACCCTCGCTCCCATCGTTGCGGGCCTCTGGTGGACGGGCGTCGTGTACGCACCAGGCGTTCCTGCCGCCAGAGCCGACCGGGGTCCGCTCTCGATGATCGTCGGGATGCTGCTGCTCGCGGCCGCCTGCGCCCTGACCCTGCGGTGGATGCGCCGCCGGGTGCCCGGGGTGCTGGGCGGATGGCTCGCGGCGGTCGTCGCAGGTGCCGCGGTGGGCCTCGTCCAGGCCTGCGTCGCCTTCGTCGTCGGCGGCGGACTCACCGGCGAACTCTGGCCCGCCATGAGCGCGTACGTGGCACTCGCAGACGGTCTCTCCTTCGGCGCAGCCGTCGGCTGGGTCGTCGGGATGGTCGCGGTCCTCGTCGACCGGGTGGCGGCGCGCCGGTCGGTCGGCACGATGCGGGTGGTGGCGGCCTCGGTCGCCGTCCTCGCGGCCGCCGTCACGATCGTCGTGCCCGCGGTCTCCCCTGCAGCGGTGGCACAGCCGCAGGACCCGCCGCTCGCGGGATTCCTTCGTGCGGATGGCGACGTCATCGCCGATGGACGAGGCAACCAGGTCCTGCTGCGCGGGGCGAACGTCAACCAGCTGGTCGACTTCTTCGAGCCCCGCCCCGACGTCGAGGGGACTCGTCCGCTCACCGAGTCCGACTTCGCCGGCATGGCCGAGCAGGGGTTCAATGTCGCGCGGCTCGGCATCTCGTGGTCTGCGCTCGAGCCCGATCGCGGTCAGCTCGACGCGGAGTACCTGGGCCTCATCGAGGATGCCGTGGGCTGGGCGAAGAAGTACGGCATCTACATCGTGATCGACATGCACCAGGACAGCTGGTGGAACGGCGCGACGCCGGAGGGGACGGCCTGCCGCCCCGGCACCGACCCGATGTGGGGTTACGACGGCGCCCCCGGCTGGGCTACCCGGACCGACGGCGCACCCCGCTGCCAGTTCCAGGGGCGCGACATCTCGCCCGCGAGCGATCGCGCGTTCCAGCACTTCTACTTCGACACGCATGGCGTGCAGTCGGCCTTCATCAGGACGTGGGCCGAGCTCGCGGCGACCTTCCGCGATGAGCCGGCCGTCGCAGGGTTCGACCTTCTGAATGAGCCCGGCTTCGGCGAGAGCGCGCCCGTGACGACCTCCTATCTGCTGGGCCGCTTCTACGACCGCGCCATCGAGGAGATCCGCGCCGCGGGAGCACCCCAGATCGTCTTCTTCGAGCCGAGCATCCTCTGGTCGGGGCTCGGATTCGACACGGGTCCGACGCCAGGTTTCACGGATGACGCGAACATCGTCTACTCCCCGCACCTGTACGCGGAGTCGATCACCATGGACCGATCACTGGGGCTCCCGCCGATCGTGGGGATCGAGCGTCAGTTCGAACTCGCCGAGCGTGCGGCACAGGCCTACGGCGTCCCCCTCTGGTCGGGCGAGTACGGGTATTGGGGGGATGCCGCCGACCGGGTCGCACGGCTCACCCGGTATGCGGCGGAGGAGGACGATCGCGTGCTCGGGAGCGCCTACTGGGTCTGGAAGCAGGCGTGCGGCGACCCCCAGAACGGCATCGGCGAGTTCGGCGACGCCCTCATCCCGCAGGACTGCGCCACGGGAGACGACGCTGCGCCGCGCGACGATCTGCTCGCCATCCTGAGCCGCGCGTACCCGCGTTCGGCGCCGGGCACGGTCACCCGACTCACGGCAGACGGGGCGGCACTCACCCTCAGCGGTGAGACCAGCTCCGAGTCCTGCGGCCTGGAGGTCTGGATTCCCGGATCTACCGAGCCGCAGGTCACCATGACAGGCATCGCAGATCTCCAGCTGGATGCTGTGCCGGGCGGGTGGCTCGTCACGGGCTGCGCGGAGGGGGAATACACCCTCTCGACCGAGGGCTAGCGCCTCGACGAGGTGCCGCTCTCACGCCGCGGGCGGCACCTTCTGGCAATGCGGGCAGAAGTGGCTCGACCTGTTCATGAACGACACGCGCACGATCGGCCGGCCACAGCGGGCGCACGGCTCGCCGGTCCGGCCGTAGGCGTTCAGCGAATGGGCGAAGTAGCCGGCCTGGCCGTTGACGTTGACGTACTGCGCGTCGAAGCTCGTGCCGCCTTCGGCCAGCGCCTTCTCGAGCACCGCCCGCACCTCCGCGAGGAGCCGCCCGATCGCGCGCGACGACAGCGAATCCGCACGCGTCTCGGGATGGATGCGGGAGGCCCACAGCGCTTCGTCGGCATAGATGTTGCCGATCCCGCTCGCGACGGTCTGATCGAGCAGCACACGCTTGATCGCCGACCCCTTGCGCCCGACCGCCGCGCGGAAGAGCCGATCGGAGAAGGCGGGGTCGAGCGGATCGCGCGCGATGTGCGCGACCTGGCTGGGAACGGATGCGTCGGCGGTTCCGCGGCCGCCGGGCGCAGCATCCGGAGTCGGAACGAGATGATCGACGGCGAGAGACCCGAAGGTACGCTGGTCGGCGAACACGACGGCGAGCTCTCCGTGCTCCGGATGCTGGATGTCGATGCGGACGCGCTCGTGCCGCTCGGGCGCAGCACCGGGGGCGCGCAGCAGAAGCTGGCCGCTCATTCCCAGGTGGCCCACGACGGCCTCGTGGGCGGCAGCATCCGGGCGTGAGGCGAGCGGGAGCCACAGGAACTTGCCCCGGCGCGCGGCCGCCGCGATGACGCGCCCCGTGAGGGCAGCCTCGAAGTCGGCGCCCCCGCCGCGATGACGGGTCAGCGCCCGCTCGTCGAGCACCGTGACAGCGGCGATGGTCGCACCGGTGACCGCAGGCTCGAGTCCTGCCCGGACGACCTCGACCTCGGGAAGCTCAGGCACGTCCGCTGAGCAGGTGCCACGCCGCGAGGGCGGCCGCCGCCTCGGCGTGCTTCTTGCTCGTGCCCGTCCCGTCGGCCGTGACATCTCCCGCGGTCACGGTCGCCGTGAAGCGGCGTTCGTGGTCGGGGCCCGTGGAGGCGACGACGTACACAGGCGGCGCGACCTGCTTGCGCGCCGCGAGCTCCTGCAGGCTCGTCTTGGGATCCATCGCAGCGCCGTAGCGATCAGGGTCGCGGAAGAGCGGCTCGATGAGCCGCAGCACGAGGTCCGTCGCGGCATCCGGACCCACCGAGAGGTAGGTCGCACCGATGATCGCCTCGAGGGTGTCGGCGAGGATCGAGTCCTTGTCCTTGCCGCCGGTCAGCTGCTCGCCGCGTCCGAGGAGGATGTGCTCCCCGAGCCCGATGCGCCGAGCAACGGCGGCCAGCGCGACGGTCGAGACGACCGCCGCTCGACGCTTCGCGAGCGAGCCTTCATCGAGATCCGGATGCTCGGTGTACAGCCGGACCGTCACGGCCTGTCCGAGCACCGAGTCGCCGAGGAACTCGAGGCGCTCGTTGTGCGGGATCTGCCCCTGCTCGTACGCGTACGAGCGGTGGGTGAGCGCAAGCGAGAGAAGCTCGGCGTCGATATCGACACCGAGCTTCTCTGCGAGGGCTGTGCGCCCTGAAGTGACCTGCGTCACGTCGCTGCGCGAGCGATCAGACGTCAGCGACCTTGCGGCCCTTGTACTCGAGGAACAGCTCAGTGCCCTGCGAGTCGGTGACGACCTTCGCCTGGTGGGGACGGCTGTAGACGACCTTGCCGTTCTCGACGGTGGTGGTCAGCGTGATGGGCGCCGCCTTCCACTGCGCACGACGTGAACGAGTGTTCGAGCGGGAGACCTTCCGCTTCGGGGGGTTACCTGCCATGGCTTGCTCTCTTCTGTGTTCTCGACGCCGAGGCGCGTTGCTTCAGTCGTCGCGGTCTGAGGTGTAGTCCTGGAGCGCGGCCCAACGTGGATCGAGGGGCTCGTGCTGCTCTGAACCGGTCTTCTCGGTCAGCCGCTCGCCCGTGACCGGATCGAGGCCGGGGCAATCCGGCTGACAGACCGGTTGAAACGGGAGCGACAGGACAATCGCATCCCTGACGGGAGTTTCAAGATCCACGTGGTCGTCTTGAACCTCGAAGTCAGTTGCTTCTGCTCCAGGATACGCGAAAAGCTCCTGAATCTCGACTTGGAGGGGCTCGGCGATGTCACGCAGGCACCGGCCGCACACTCCCGTGTACTCCGTGTCGATCTCGGCGGTCACGAGGATGCCCTCGTGGACCGACTCGAGCCGGACGTCGACGGCGACCGTCTCGCCCTCTGCGACGGAGACCAGTCCTTCGCCCCATTTGGCCGGGGCGGCGATCTCGAGCGAGTGCTCGCGCATCTCGCCCGGGCGGTGCACGATGTCTCGGACGTTGAGGTCCAGGGGTCCGTTTCGGCGCTTTCTCACGGTCGTCAATGCTACCGGCGCGCGGCTGTGGACCGGCCGAGCGGAAGCGTCCCGCGTCAGATCTCGGCGGGGGTTCCCAGGAAGCGCGCGACGGCGGGCGGGACGAACGGCGACACATCGCCGCCCAGCGATGCGACCTGGCGCACGAGCGAACTCGACACGAGCGCGTGCGCGGGGTCGGGCAGCAGGAACACCGTCTCGACGTGCGCAAGATGGCGGTTGACGATCGCCATCGGCGTCTCATAGGCGACGTCCACCTGTGAGCGAATGCCCTTCACCAGGACGCCCGCGCCGACATCGGTCGCGTAGTCCACCAGCAGACCCATGCTCCATGAGGCGACGACGACATCGGCCTCGATGTCGCTCTCGGCGATCGACTGCTCGATCAGCGTGAGGCGATGGGCAATGGGCAGCATCGCCTCTTTGCCGGGGTTGTGCACCACGAGCACGTGGAGCTGGTCGTAGAGGCCGGCTGCGCGACGGATGACGTCGAGGTGCCCGAGCGTCGGCGGGTCGAACGACCCCGGGACGACGGCGATCCGGTTGTTCATGCGCTCCACCCTACTTGCGGTGGATGCGGCGGCTCGCGCCTCAGTTCTTGGCGAGGGCCGCGCGCTCCTCCATGCCCACCCGGCGCTCGATCGCGGCGGCGAGGCCGCCGTGCTCTCTGAGCGAAGGATCGGCCTCGAGCACGCGCTCCGCGGCATCCCGGGCCGTGGCGATGAGGTCGGCGTCCTTGACGACCCGCAGGAGGCGCAGCGACGAACGGGCGCCCGACTGCGCGCCGCCCAGCACATCGCCTTCGCCGCGCAGCTCGAGGTCGACCTCGGCCAGGGCGAACCCGTCCAGCGTCGCCGCGACGGCCTCGACCCGCTCACGGGCGGAGGTGCCGGCGGGTGCCTCGGTGACGAGCAGGCAGAGGCCCGGGATGCCGCCGCGCCCGACGCGGCCCCGCAGCTGGTGCAGCTGCGAGACGCCGAACCGATCCGCCTCGAGGATGGCCATGGTCGAGGCGTTCGGCACATCGACGCCGACTTCGACGACCGTCGTCGCGATGAGGACGTCGATGTCGCCGCGGGCGAAGGCCTGCATGACGGCATCCTTCTCGTCGGAGGGCATCTTTCCGTGCAGGATCTCGACGCGGATCCCCTCGTAGCCCGGCTGCCGGGAGAGGAGATCGGCGACCTGCACGACGCCCCACCGGGTGCGGGTCGGCGGCTCGTCGACGGGCTCGTCGGCGGTGTCGTCCTTCGTCGCGGTCTCGGCGTCGATGGCGGGGCAGACGACGAACGCCTGCCTGCCGAGCCCGACCTCTTCGACGATCCGCTCCCACACCCTGCCGAACCAGGCCGGCTTCTCGGCGAGCGGCGCGACGAAGGTCTGAATTCCGGCGCGACCCTCGGGCATCGTGCGGATGGTCGAGACGTCGAGGTCGCCGAACACGGTCATGGCGACCGTGCGGGGAATGGGGGTCGCCGTCAGCACGAGCGCGTGCGGAGACGATCCCTTGGCGCGCAGCGACTCACGCTGATCGACGCCGAATCGGTGCTGCTCGTCGACGACGACGAGCCCGAGGTCGGCGAAAGTCGTGGAGGCGCTGAGGAGCGCGTGAGTGCCCACGACGATCCTGGCCTGGCCCGACGCGACGCGGAGGGCCGCCTTCCGGCGCTCCGCCGCCGTCAGCTGGCCCGTGAGGAGAGTCGGCATGAGCTCGGGGGCGAGCTGGGGCCCCAGCATCCGGGCGATCGATCGAACGTGCTGTCCGGCGAGCACCTCGGTCGGCGCGATGAGGGCCGATTGGCCTCCGCTCTCGGCCACCTGGAGCATGGCTCGCAGCGCGACGAGGGTCTTGCCCGAGCCGACCTCGCCCTGCACCAGCCGATTCATCGGCCAGTCCCCCTGCAGGTCGCGCGCGACCTGGTCGCCGACCGTCACCTGGTCGGGGGTGCGCGGAAAGGGCAGGCGCTCGTCGAACCGCTCGAGGAGGGCGCCGGGCTCGCGCTTCGTGGCCGACAGCGCGCGCACGAACTGGCGCTGCTGGAGGAGGGCCGCCTGGAGCACGAACGCCTCCTGCCACCGCAGCGTCTCGCGCGCCTGCTCGATCTCGTCCTCGAATCCGGGACGGTGGATCCGCTCGAGCGCGGTGCGCGCGTCGAGCAGGCCGTGGCGCACTCGCACCGCCTCGGGCAGCGGGTCATCGATGGGGCCGAGAGCCGTGAGCACGATCTCGACGAACTTCGTGAACTGCCAGCTCGCGATGGTGCTGGTCGCCGGATAGATCGGGATGGGCAGACTCGCGTAGGCCTGGGCGTTGAGTCGCGCCGTGTCTTCGTCGTCGAAGAGCTCGTAATCCGGGTGCGCGAGCTGCTTCGCACCCCGGTACTCGCCCACCTTGCCGGCGAAGATGCCTCGCCGACCGGGCTGCAGCTCCTTGCTGCGCCAGGACTGATTGAAGAAGGTCAGCGAGAGATCGCCCTGGCCATCGCTGATGACGACCTCGAGGATGGAGCCCTTGCGGTTCTGCATGCGCCGCTCGGTGGCGCGCCGCACTTCGGCCACGATCGTGACCGGCTCGCCGATCGGAAGAGACGAGATCGGGGTCAGCTCACCGCGAAGGGCGTACCGGCGGGGGTAGTGCGCCAACAGGTCGCCCACCGTCTTCATGCCGAAGGCGCGCTCGAGGGCCGCCGCCGTCTTGCCCCCCACAGCACCGTCCAGGCGCGAGTCGAGGGTGTGGCCGGCCATGCGTCCACTCTAGACACGGCCTCGGACGCGGCGGTTTGTAGGCTGGCAGGGTGACCCGCATCATCGCCGGACGTGCCGGCGGCACGACCCTCGAGGTCCCCGGCGCCGGGACCCGCCCCACGAGCGATCGCGTGCGCGAATCGCTCTTCGGCGCCCTGGAGTCGGCCGAAGCGCTGCGAGGCGCCCGCGTCGTCGACCTCTACGCCGGGTCGGGAGCGCTCGGCCTCGAGGCGGTCAGCCGGGGAGCGGCATCCGCGGATCTCGTCGAGCGCGCCGGGCCGGCCGCGACGATCGTGCAGCGCAACGCCGCGCGGGTCGCCAAGGCGACGGGAAGGGATGCTCCGATCAGAGTGCACCGGGTGAGCGTCGCCGCCTACCTCGGCCGCGCGCCGGGGCCCTTCGACCTGGCTTTCCTCGATCCGCCGTACGACCTGACGGATGCCGACCTCACCGCGGATCTCACTGCGCTTCGGCCGCTGCTGACGGACCACGCCGTGGTCGTCGTCGAGCGCGGCCGCCGCTCGCCCGCCCCGGCCTGGGAGGAAGCCGGCCTCGAGCCGCTCCGCGACCGCACCTACGGCGACACGACGCTCTGGTGGGCTCAGCCCCGCGTCGCGTCCCAATCGCTGTAGGGGTCCCATCCGCCGCGTCCTGACGGCACCTGACCATCCACGAGGACCGGTGCCGACCCTGCCGTCTCGACGCGCCCGATGGGGCGAAACCCTTCGGGAAGGACGCCCGCCGAAGGGAACGCGGCGAGAAGGCCGTGGTCTTCACCCCCGCTGAGCGCCGGTTCCCGGCCCACGGCCTCGGCGTCGATGACGATCGTGACATCCGACGCGGCGGCCATGCGACCGGCATCGAGGACGAGCCCGTCCGACACGTCCATCAGGGCCGTCGCACCGGCGTCCGCGGCGACGGGACCGAGGGCGATGGGGGGCGACGGACGCAGCTGCGCGGCGAGATCGGCCGCCTCGCTGTCGCTGAGCTCCCCCGGATCAACGGGAATGGGCGTGCCCGCGGCATCCCGGAAGCGCCCGAAAAGCAGCGCGAGTCCTCGGGCGGCGCTTCCGAGCTCGCCCGCGATGGCGAGGACGTCGCCCGGTCGCGCACCGGAGCGGAGGACGGGAGCGCGGCCGTCGAGCGACCCCAGGGCGGTCACGGCGATGGTCAGGGTATCCGAGACGGTCAGGTCGCCGCCCTCCACCGCGCAGCCCGGGGCGAGGGCGTCGCACCCCGCCTTGAGGCCGTCGGCGAGCCCCTCCACGAAGGAGAGGCGCGTGGCATCGGGGATCGCGAGCGCCACGAACAGCGCGGTCGGCCGTGCTCCCATCGCCGCGATGTCGGCGAGATTGACGGCGGCCGACTTCCAGCCGAGATCGAACGCGCTGGACCACGCCAGACGGAAGTCGGGTCCGTGCACAAGGGTGTCCGTCGTCGCCACGACCCGCCCGTCGGGGGCCGCGATCACCGCCGCGTCATCTCCGGGCCCGACCAGAGCTGAGGACACACCCAGGCGCGCGCGGATCGCCCGCAGCACCGCGCCCTCGGAGATGGTCCCCACGGCGGGGTCGGCGGCGGTCATCCCTCAAAAGTACTCGGGTGGCGGAAAGTGCTCAGGTCCAGCCGAGGGTTTCGCCCCCGCGAGGCGCCGTTCAGGTGTTCGGTCCTGAGCAGTTTCCGCCGCGCCTCGAAGAGCGCCCGGGCAGAAAGTGCTCAGGCCCAGCCGCCAGTCTCGGCCCCGCAAAGCGCCGTTCGGCTGTTCGGTCCTGAGCAGTCTCCGCCGCGCGCCGAGGAGCGCCCGGGCGGAAAGTGCTCAGGCCCAGCCGCCAGTCTCGGCCCCGCAAAGCGCCGTTCGGCTGTCCGGTCCTGAGCAGTTTCCGTCCGCGCCTCGAAGAGCGCCCGGGTAGCCTGGATTGATGCTCTCCGTCCGTCGCTCCGTGGTCGCCGGACTGGTCGTCCTCGCCGGCCTCCTGGCGGGCTGCAGCTCCACGGTGACGCTCGAGCCGGCCGCGCTCGCCAACGACCCGCGGTGCGCCGATGTCATCGTGCGCCTGCCATCCACCGTCGACGGACAGGCACGGCGGTGGACGGATGCCCAGGCCACAGGAGCGTGGGGCGACCCCAGCGCCGTCCTGCTCACGTGCGGCCTGGAGCCGCCCGGGCCCTCGACGCTCCGCTGCATCACAGTCTCCGGAGTCGACTGGCTCGTCGACGAGACCGAGTCGCCGCGCTTCCGGCTGACGACGTACGGGCGCACCCCGGCCGTCGAGCTGTACGTCGACAACACGCTGGTCTCGCCGAACAACGTGCTCTCGGCGCTCGCCGGCTCAGTCGGGCAGCTGCCCGAGAATGCCGAGTGCACAGCGCCAGAGGCCCCGATCGACGAGCAGGAATCCGCGGGGTGATCAGGCCGCGCGCTCGAGCGCGGTGTCGACGAGCTCCGAGATCAGCTCGGGGTAGGTCATGCCCGATGCCAGCCAGCACTTGGGGAACATCGAGATCGGCGTGAAGCCCGGCATCGTGTTCAGCTCGTTGACGAAGATGCCCTCGGCGGTCACGAAGAAGTCGACGCGGGCAAGGCCGCGTCCGTCGACGGCGTCGAATGCCCGGATGCCGAGCTCCTGGACCGCCGAGATCTCGTCGTCCGTCAGATCGGCGGGGCACACGACCTCTGCCCCGTCGCCCCCGAGGTACTTGCCCTCGAAGTCGTAGAACTCCCGGGTCGTCAGCACGATCTCACCCGGGAGGGATGCGCGGGTGGAGCCGCCGCGGCGGCCCTCGAGGACCGCCACCTCGACCTCGCGGCCGACGATCGCCGACTCGATGAGCACCTTGTCATCTTCGGCGAAGGCGAGCGCAAGCGCGCCTTCGAGCTCCGACGCGTCGTGCACCTTCGACACGCCCACGCTCGACCCCGCACGGGCGGGCTTGACGAACGTCGGCTCCCCGAGGGTGGCGGCATCCGCTCTCACCCGCTCCGGGTCGGCCTCCCACTGGGATCGCGTCACGGTGACCCACGGCGCAACGGCAACGCCCGCGGCCTGCAGCACGATCTTCATGAAGTGCTTGTCCATGCACAGGGCCGAGTCGAGCACTCCGCCCCCCGCATACGGAAGCGCCAGCGTGTCGAGGAACCCCTGGACCGTGCCGTCCTCTCCGTGGAGTCCGTGGAGGATCGGCAGGACCACGTCGACGGCGCCGAGCGCGTCGATCGATCCGTCGGCGCGACGCACGCGGAGCACGCGATCAGAGCCGCCCTCGGGCCAGACGATGCGCGTCCCGTTGTCCGTCACCGCGGGAAGCTTCTCGGCGTCCAGGGCGAACTTGTCGGGATCATCGTCTTCGAGCACGAAGACGCCGTCACGCGTGATCCCGACCGGGATCACGCTGTAGCGGTCACGGTTGATCGCGCGGAGGACGCCTCCCGCTGTTGCGGAGCTGATCGAGTGTTCGCTGGAGCGACCTCCAAAGAGCACCACCACCGCCGGCTTGTCCATTCTGCGTCCTCTCGCCTTTCGGCTCGTCATCGTCGGTTGTGAGGTGCGGGGCGATCTCCCGCGGGTCCATCGTGCCGTCGAGCACGCGCTTGACCTGCTCGACGATCGGCATCTCGATGCCCGCATCCTTCGCGAGCTGGAGGATGGGCGCGACCGAGGCGAGCCCCTCCGCCGTCTGATTCATCTGCTTCACGACGTCCTGGAAGCTGTAGCCCTGCCCCAGGAGCCGGCCCGCCGTGTTGTTGCGGCTGAGGGGCGACTGGCACGTCGCGATGAGATCGCCGAGCCCCGCGAGACCCTGCAGCGTCTCGGTGTGGGCGCCCTGAGCGACCGCGAAGTCGGTCATCTCGACGAGGCCGCGAGTGATGATGGACGCCTTGGTGTTCTCGCCGTAGCCGACGCCGTCGACGATGCCGATCGCAACCGCGATCAGGTTCTTCAGGACGCCGCCGAACTCGGTGCCGATGACATCGGTGTTCACGAACGAGCGGAAGTAGCGATTGCGCGCGCGGCGGGCGACCGCGTCCGCCGTCTCCTGGCTTATCGAGGCGATCACCGCGGCCGTCGGCTGCTCGCGTGCGATCTCGAGCGCGAGGTTGGGACCGGAGGCGACGGCGATCCGGGCAGGGTCGCAGTCGAGCTCCTGCTGGATCACCTGACTCATGCGCAGCCCGGTGCGTCGTTCGACGCCCTTCATGAGAGAGACGATCGGCACGTCCGTGTTCGAGACGAGCGGGCGCACCGCCTTGAGGTTCTGGCGGAGCGCCTGACTGGGCACCGACAGATAGATCTGGTCTGCACCCTCGAGGGCCTCGGACAGATGGTGCGTGGCCGAGATCTCGCGAGGCAGGTTGATGCCGGGAAGGTACTGGCTGTTGCGCTTGGCCTCGTCGATCTCGTGCGCGAGCTCGGGTCGCCGCGCCCACATCGTGACACCTGCACCGCCGTCGGCGAGGATCTTGCCGAATGTGGTTCCCCAGCTGCCCGCGCCGATGACGGCGACGCGCGGCAGCGAATCCTGCCTACGACTCAAGGCGACCCGTCTCCTTCTGCCCGTGATCCGAGGGGTTCCAGCGCTCGGCGGGCGCCGCCTCGCCGCGGATGCGTGCGAGCAGCTGTGAGATGTCCGACATCACGACGTCGGTCGCCGCCACGAGACTCGCCGGCTGGGCCTGTGCTCCACGGAAGCGCGACAAGTCCACGGGCTCGCCGATGATCACGCGCACGGGACGGCGAAGGGGCCACAGCTTCAGCTTGCCGTAGCGGGGAAGGACGGCCTGGCAGCCCCACTGCGCCATCGGGATCACCGGGATGTCGTCAGTCAGCGCGAGGCGTACGGCTCCGGTCTTTCCGCGCATCGGCCACATGGCGGGGTCGCGCGTGAGGGTGCCTTCCGGGTACACGATCACGCCCCGGCCGAGGTCGACCAGGGTCGCAGACGTCTCGAGGGTCCGACGGGCCGATGCCGCCGAGGATGACCGGGCAACGGGAACCATGCCGGTGATCCGGAGGATCCACCCCAGCACCGGAACCCGGAAGAGCGACTCCTTCGCCATGAATCGCGGAGCGCGGCCCGCCTTCCACACCGCCAGGGCGACGGCCAGAGGATCGGACTCCGAATAGTGGTTGGGCGCCAGGACGTAGGCGCCTTCCCGTGGGAGGTTCTCGGCGCCTTCGATCTCGAGCTTGAACAGCAGGGAGATGAGCGGCGCGATGACCGCAGCGAGCGGCCAGAAGACGCTCGGACGCGACTTCTCGCTCGAAGCCCGCAGCTTGGGCGAAGTGCCGGCCATCGACTACTCGATGACGTCGAAGTCGGCGCCCAGGGCGTCGAGCTTCGCGAACAGCTTCTCGTAGCCGCGGCGGATGATCCCCACATTGCGCACGACCGACTCGCCTTCGGCTGCGAGCGCCGCGATGAGATAGCTGTAGCCGCCGCGGAGGTCGGGCACGACCACATCTGCGCCGTGGAGCGGCGTCGGGCCGTTGATGACCGCCGCCTGCTCGAGCGCCCGGCGAGGCACCCGGCGATCCGGGCTGTCGATTCCATCGGGGTGGACGACGATGTCGGCGCCCATCTGCACGAGGGCCTCCGTGAATCCCAGCCGGTTCTCGTACACCGTCTCGTGGACGATCGAGCGACCCGTCGCCTGGGTGAGCGCCACGATGAGCGGCTGCTGCCAGTCGGTCATGAAGCCGGGATGCACATCGGTCTCGACGACCACGGGCTTGAGCGGGCCGCCGCGGCGGAACTGGATGCCGTCCTCATGGACGTCGAACTCGCCGCCCGCTTTGCGGTACACGTTCAGGAACGTCAGCATCTCCTGCTGCTTCGCCCCGCCGACGAAGATGTCGCCGTCGGTCGCGAGGGCCGMGCACGCCCACGAGGCGGCCTCGTTGCGGTCGAAGATGCACCGGTGGTCGTATCCCCGCAGCGAATCGACCCCCTCGATGAGGATGACGCGGTTCGGCTCGTACGAGATGATCGCGCCCATCTTCTGCAGCACCGCGATCAGGTCCATGATCTCGGGCTCGATGGCGGCGTTGCGCAGCTCGGTGACGCCCTTGGCGCGCACCGCGGTCAGCAGCACCTGCTCGGTCGCGCCGACGCTCGGATAGGGCAGTTCGATGTTCGCGCCGTGCAGGCCGTTGGGGGCGGTGATCCGGATGCCCTCGTAGGTCTTGTCGACGATGGCTCCGAATGCGCGCAACGCGTCCATGTGGAAGTTGATCGGCCGGTCGCCGATGCGACAGCCGCCGAGATCCGGAATGAGCGCCTCACCGAGGAGGTGCAGCAGCGGACCGCAGAACAGGATCGGGATGCGGGATGCCCCGGCGTGCGCGTCGATCTCCTCGAAATGCGCCGACACGGCGCCGCTCGGGTCGAAGACGAGGGATCCCTCTTCTTCGCCGTCCACGACGGTCACGCCGTGGACCTCGAGGAGCGACCGGACGACCTGCACGTCGCTGATATCCGGCACGTCGCGCAAGGTGCTCGTCGTCTCTCCGAGGAGAGCGGCGACCATCGCCTTGGTCGCGAGGTTCTTCGCGCCCTTCACTTCGACGCGGCCCGACAGCGGGCGTCCGCCGCGGATGGCTAGGGTCTCTCCGGACAATTCCTTGGCTCCTGCCTTCGGGTGCGCCGAGTCGCTCAGGAGTGTGTCCATCCGGGGTGACCTCACTTGTCGGTTCGAGGAAGCGAGGCAGCCCTGGTGGGGCGGATCCTCGCTGGGCGGGAACGTCTTAGCTTACGGAATCGGAAGCGTCCGTGGCCGCCACGCCTCGCGACGGGACTCGAATTCGGCGATCTTTGCTTCGCTGCGCAGGGTCAGCCCGATGTCATCGAGGCCCTCCAGAATGCGCCACCTCGTGTAATCGTCGATCTCGAAATCCACCGTCAGTCCGCCGATGGCGGCGGTGCGAGCCTGCAGGTCGACGGTCATCTCGGATCCCGGATGAGCCTCGATGGCCGCCCAGATCGCCTCGATGTCACTCTCCGACACGGCTGCGGCGACGAGTCCCTGCTTGCCCGCGTTGCCGCGGAAGATGTCGGCGAATCGGGGGCTCAGCACGACGCGGAACCCGTAGTCGCGGAGCGCCCAGACGGCGTGCTCGCGGCTGGAGCCTGTACCGAAGTCGGGGCCGGCGACCAGGATCGAGGCCCCGGCATTCGCGGGCTGGTTGAGGACGAAATCGGGATCCTGGCGCCAGCTCGCGAACAGCGCATCCTCGAAGCCCGTCTTCGTGACGCGCTTCAGGTACACCGCGGGGATGATCTGGTCGGTGTCGACGGCCGAACGGCGCAGCGCCACCGCGACGCCCGTGTGAGTGGTGAACTTCTCCATGTCAGGCCTCGACCTTCACGCGAGCGGGCGTATCGAGATCGCTCGGGCTCGAGAGGGTGCCGCGCACGGCGGTCGCGGCGGCGACGAGAGGTGAGACCAGGTGCGTGCGCCCGCCCTTGCCCTGGCGGCCCTCGAAGTTGCGGTTCGACGTGGAGGCGCACCGCTCGCCGGGGGCGAGCTGGTCCGGGTTCATGCCCAGGCACATGGAGCATCCCGCGAAGCGCCACTCGGCGCCGAAGTCCAGGAACACCTTGTCGAGGCCCTCGGCCTCGGCCTCCAGGCGCACCCGCGCCGAGCCGGGCACCACCATGACGCGCACGCCGGGCGCCTTCGTCCGACCGCGGACGATCGATGCGAACGCGCGCAGGTCCTCGATCCGGCTGTTGGTGCACGAGCCCATGAAGACGGCATCCACCGGGACGTCCTTGAGGCGCGTCCCCGGCTGCAGGTCCATGTACTCGAGCGCGCGCTCGGCGGCTGCGCGCTCGTTCGGGTCGGCGAAGGCCGAAGGAGTGGGGACGACGTCGCTCAGCGAGACGCCCTGACCGGGGTTCGTCCCCCAGGTCACGAACGGCTCGAGCTCGCCCGCGTCGAGGAACACCTCGGCGTCGTACACGGCGCCCTCGTCGCTGGGCAGCGTGCGCCAGTAGGCGACGGCATCCTCCCAGTCCTGGCCCCGGGGGGCGTGGTCGCGCCCCTCCAGGTACGCGAACGTGGTCTCATCGGGCGCGACCATGCCGGCGCGGGCGCCGGCCTCGATCGACATGTTGCAGATCGTCATGCGGCCCTCCATCGAGAGCGCACGGATCGCGGAGCCGCGGAACTCCAGGACGTAGCCCTGGCCGCCGTTCGCGCCGATCTTCGCGATCACCGCGAGGATGATGTCCTTCGCCGTGACTCCGGGCTTCAATTCACCCTCGACGGTGATGGCCATCGTGCGGAAAGGCTTCAACGGCAGGGTCTGGGTCGCCAGGACGTGCTCGACCTCGCTGGTGCCGATGCCGAACGCCATCGCGCCGAAGGCGCCGTGCGTGGAGGTGTGCGAGTCGCCGCAGACGACGGTGATCCCCGGCATGGTGAGGCCGAGCTGCGGCCCCACGACGTGGACGATCCCCTGCTCCTTGTCGCCCAGCGAGTGCAGGCGCACCCCGAACTCGGCGGCGTTCCGCCGCAGCGTCTCGATCTGCGTCCGGCTCGTCAGGTCGGCGATCGGCTTGTCGATGTCGAGCGTCGGCGTGTTGTGATCCTCGGTCGCGATCGTCAGATCCAGCCGCCGCACGGGCCGGCCCTCCGCACGCAGACCGTCGAAGGCCTGCGGGCTCGTCACCTCGTGCACCAGGTGCAGGTCGATGTAGATGAGGTCCGGCTCGCCGTTCTCGCCCTTGACGACCAGATGGTCGTCCCACACCTTCTCGGCGAGGGTGCGGGGGCGGTCCGGAATGCCGGACGTCGCGTCAGCGGTCAGTGGAACAGCATCGGAAAAGGGGGTGTTCATTGCTCTGTCGTTCTCCTCGGGAGGTGGATCAAGCCCGCAAAGGACTCCGCGACGAGGACGGGCTCAGAACGAGGTCTCGTCGCGGCCGCTAAGGAGAAGGCGAGCGATCCGCACCCGCCCAGGCTACCACCGGGTGCGGGTGCGGATCGCTCGGCGCCCGTCAGCGCTTGTCGTCGCCTGTCTGCGGCTGCTCGACGGTGGGCGGCGTGCCTTTCTCGTCTGCGACCGCGGCGGCCGCAGCATCCGGAGTCAGCGCCTTCGCTTCGCGAGAAGACGAGACGAGGCTCGCGATCGTGGCGACCGCCATGGAGAGGATGATCACGACGAGCGACGTGAAGGTCGAGATCTCGGGTGCCCACGGGACCGGCTCGCCCCCGTTGATGAACGGCAGCTCGTTCGTGTGCAGGGCGTGGAAGAAGAGCTTCACACCGATGAAGCCGAGGATGAACGCGATGCCGTAGTGCAGGTATTTGAGGCGATCGAGGAGTCCGCCGAGCAGGAAGTACAGCTGCCGCAGCCCCATGAGCGCGAACAGGTTCGCCGTGAAGACGATGAACGGGCTCTGCGTGATGCCGAAGATCGCCGGGATCGAGTCGATCGCGAAGATGAGGTCGGTGAACCCGATCGCGACGAAGACGAGGACCATCGGCGTCCAGATCTTCTTGCCGTCGACGACGGTGCGCAGCTTCGCTCCGTCGTACTCCTCGCTGATGTCGACGAAGCGGCGGGTGAAGCGGACGATGCCCGCCTCGGCCTGCGCGTCGTTCTCGTGGGCCTTCGGGAACGCCTGCCGCCACGCCGTGAAGACGAGGAACAGTCCGAAGATGTAGAAGATCCAGCTGAACTGCTCGATGAGGGCCGCCCCGAGCATGATGAAGATCGCCCGCAGGATGAGGGCGATGATGATGCCCACCATCAGGACTTCCTGCTGGTAGCGCCGCGGAACGGCGAACTGGGCCATGATCAGCACGAAGACGAACAGGTTGTCGATCGAGAGGCTGTACTCCGTCAGCCAGCCGGCGAGGAACTCCCCCATCGCCTGGGGACTGTCGGTCACGCGGTAGAGCACGAACGCGAAGATGAGGGCGAGCGTCACATAGAAGACGACCCACAGGGTCGCTTCCTTCATCGACGGGATGTGCGGCCGCTTGAGGATGATCAGCAGATCGGCGATGAGGACCAGCGTCAGCACGACAAGCGCGCCGATCTGG
The DNA here is from genome assembly GCF_056400345.1 of Microbacterium sp. P5_B6. NCBI lineage: Bacteria > Bacillati > Actinomycetota > Actinomycetes > Micrococcales > Microbacteriaceae > Microbacterium > Microbacterium sp. P5_B6. The sequence continues at coordinate 160,843 of NZ_JBFULL010000007.1, forward strand.
AACCAGACGGGGATCTCGTACGTCATGGAAGCCTTTCGGAGAGTGGTCGCTAGGGCCGAAAGTCTCTCCCCCGCGAAAGCGGCGCGCGCCCGGGGGCCGACAGAGGACCCCGTGATGACGGACGCGCGAGACGGGATACTCCCTCTCGTTCCGAACACGATACCGGCCGGGGCGGCGGCATGGGTTTCGGGCGCGCGTCAGCAAGCCGGGGGTTTGGGGCGGAGCCCCATTAGGCGGCGCGCGTCAGCAAGCCGGGGGTTTGGGGCGGAGCCCCGTCAAGCGCATCGCGTCAGCAAGCCGGGGGTTTGGGGCGGAGCCCCATTGAGTGGCGCGCGTCAGCAAGCCGGGGGTTTGGGGCGGAGCCCCATTAGGCGCATGAAGGATGCCGGTACCGCATCTGAGACGGTCGCCTCCCTGGCGACACATGACAGGTGAGAGACAATGAGGCGCTGGCCTCGCCGGACGGACGATGGATGACCGAGATCGAAGCGACGGATGCCGCATTGGTGCGTGCAGCCTCGGATGGCAGCGAGATGGCCTTCCGGGCGCTGTACCGCGCGTACGTGCGACCCGTGTACTGGATTGCGCACGGACTCGTGGGCAATGCGGCCGACGCCGAGGACGTGACGCAGGAGACGTTCCTGGCCGCGTGGCGGAAGCTGCACGGCTTCGAGCTCGCGGGAGACTCGCTCCTCCCCTGGCTTGCGACCATCTGCCGGTTCCAGGCGGCGAATCGCATCCGCCGGCAGCGGAGGGACCGTGATCACGGAGCCGGGGCGGCGGATGAGAGCCTGCCTGCGACGGTCGACGTCGAACAGCAGGTGATCGACGGGGATCTGGCCGAGCGCATCCTGCGCGCGGTGTCGGGGCTGAGCGAGCTCGACCGCGAGATCTTCCGGCTCTGCGCCGCCGAGGGGTACGCCTACCAAGCGGCCGCCGACCAGCTGGGCGTCGCGCACGGCGTCGTCCGCAATCGTCTCTCCCGGATCCGCACGCGCCTGCGGACGACTGTCGAGGAGAGCACATGAACACCACAGCCGGTGACACACCGCGCGCCGCCGAGCCCTTGGACGGGGCGGCCGGCCTGCCCGTGATCGACGATGACACGATCGAGAGGATCGAGTCGCGGGTCTTCGCGGGGATAGCCCACGATCGCACCGCCGAGCGCGCGCACCGCGCCCGCCGCGGCCGCTGGTGGATCGGCGGGGCCGCCGCCGCGGCCGTCGTGGTCGTCGCGGTCGCGATCGCGCCGATGGTGGTCCCCCTCGTCTCGGGAAGCTCGGGCTCCGCCGTCGACGAGGCCGGCTCCGCTCCTGCGGTGGCGCCCGAAGCGGCGACCGGCGATTCCGGCGGTGCTCCGGACGGCGCCCGCGACATCGCGCAGCAGGACGCCGCATCCGTCCCCCTCGCCGACTCGGCGTCGGGACGGGACATCATCACGACCGCATCGGCGACCGTCGTCGTCGACGACGTCACGCAGGCCGCGAGCGACATCGCCGCCTCCGCGCAGGCGCACGGGGGCTACGTCGAGTCGATGAGCATCGGCCAGACCGGCGTGGTGTACCCGGTGGACCCGAACGGCGTCACCTACGACAGCACTTATCCGAATCCCTACCCTTCACCCGACGGCGCCTGGATCTCGGTGCGGGTCCCGGCCGACGAGCTGAGCACGATGGTGGACGAGCTCGCGGGCATGGGCGAGGTGACCGCGTCGACGGTCAACCGTCAGGACGTGACCGAGCAGACGATCGACCTGCAGGCGCGCATCGACGCCGCTCAGACGTCTGTCGACCGGCTCCTGGAGCTCATGACGCAGGCGGGCAGCCTCTCCGACCTGATCGCCGCCGAGGCCGCGCTGTCGGAACGGCAGGCGACGCTGGAGTCCTACCAGCAGCAGCTCGAGTCGCTCGAGAGCCAGATTCAGATGTCGACGCTGTCGGTGACGCTCGTGCCCAAGTCGGAGGCAGTTGAAGCGGACCCCGCCGGGTTCAGCGACGGCCTGGTGGCGGGGTGGAACGGCTTGGTGGCCACGCTCAACGGCATCGTCATCGCGCTGGGATTCCTGATCCCCTGGATCGCCGTCGCCGCGGTCATCGCACTGATCGTCTGGGGCATCATGCGGCTGGTGAAGCGTCGTCGCGCCCGTCCGGCACCTCGGCCGTCAGAGCCCTCCCAGCCGGTGGAGGACTCGACACCGGCGGGGTGAGAATGCGGGAGAAATGAAGAAGGCCCCCTTTCGGGGGCCTTCTTCATTTCTGTGCGCGAGGGGGGACTTGAACCCCCACGCCCTATGCGGGCACTAGCACCTCAAGCTAGCGCGTCTACCTATTCCGCCACCCGCGCATTCAGTTGTTTTCGGTTTTGCAACCGAGGAACGACATTATCACGTTCTGCGACGGCCGAAGAACCGGGGTCACCCCATGGTGACCCCGAAAGCGAGGCCCAGAAGGTACGTGATGGCCGCCGCGCCGAAGCCGATGGCGAGCTGCCGAACGGCGCGCGCGACCGGCGACGCGCCCGAGAGCAGACCGACGGTCGCGCCGGTGGCGAGGAGTGCGATCCCCACGAGCACGAGCGCCCAGATGATCGCGGCCAGCCCGGTGAGGCCGAAGATCCACGGCAGAACAGGGATGATCGCCCCCGAGGCGAAGAACAGGAAGCTCGAGAGTGCGGCGCCCCACGCTGCGCCGACGACCTCGTGGTCATCGGCAGCCTCGACGGGAAGCCGGTAGGGGACCGAGCGATCGGCGGCCTGCGCCGTGGCGACAACGCGACGTGCACGGTCGAGGGCCTCCTCGGCCGTCATCCCGCGAGTGCGATAGACGAGTGCCAGCTCATTGGCGTCGAGGTCCAGATCGGGCAGCGCCGCATCGGCGAAGTTGTTGGGCTGCGTCGCCTCGAGCAGTTCCCGCTGGGAGCGCACGGAGACGAACTCCCCCGCGCCCATCGAGAGCGCCCCCGCGAGGAGCCCCGCGACGCCGCTGAAGAGCACGAACTGCGAGGAGACACCCGTCGCACCGATGCCCATCACGAGCGCGAGGTTGGAGACGAGGCCGTCGTTGGCGCCGAACACGGCGGCGCGGAAGGTGCCCGACAGCCTGCGGCGGCCGCGTGCGGCGAGACCGCGGACGACCTCATGGTGGATCTTCTCGTCGGCGGCCATCGCGGGCGTCGCGAACGGCTCGTCGTCGTACGGGGAGCGCCCCTCCGCGTTCTGAGCGAGCGCGAGGACGAAGATCGAGCCGAATCGCCGTGCCATGACCGCGAGGACCCGTGTTCCGATTCCGGGTCGCGGCAGCCGACCCGGTTCTCCGCCGAGAAGGTCGAGCCAGTGGGCCTCATGCCGGCCCTCGGCCTCCGCCAGCGCGAGCAGGATCTCGCGCTCCTCACCGGAGCGGCGCGCAGCGAGCTCGCGGTACACGCGAGCCTCAGCGCGCTCGCTGACCAGGTATCTGGCCCAGCGACGTCGGTCGCGGGCGGTGGGGGCGGCGGGCGCGCTCAAAGAAGCCTCCGAAGGCTGCGGTGCGGGTGGGGATCACTCCACGGTAATCAGGTGACGGATGCCGAGCCCGCCGAACGCCGTGATTGACAGCATTTCGGCGCCCCGAACGAGCCTCAGGACCGCACCCTCGCACGAAGCACATCGATACGGGCCTGCAGCTGCGCCACGGTGGCCTGCGACACCGCAGGTCCGCCGCAGATGCGCCGCAGCTCGGCATGGACCGAGCCGTGCGGCTCGCCGGACTGCCGTGCGTAGAGGCCCACGAGGCTGTTCAGCAGCTGACGCTGCTCGCCCAGCGTGCGGTGCAGGGACTGCGGCGGCGTGTGCACCGCATCGCCGCCGGGAGCGGCATCCGTCGCCTCCCTCGCCTTGCGATGACGGGTCTGGCGCGCCTGGCGCTGCATGAGCAGATCGTGGACGTGCTCGGGCTCGAGCAGGCCCGGGAGCCCGAGGAACTCCTCTTCCTCGGGGGTCCCGGGGATGGCGAGCTGCCCGAACTCACGCCCGTCGTAGAGGACGCGATCGAAATGCGCCTGCGAGCCGAGCGCCTGGTACGTGAACTCCTCGGTGAGGGCGTCGGATGCCTTGTCCTCCCGCTCGGCGGCGTCCATGAGGTCGTCGTCGAGCAGATCGTCGTCGCCGTCGCTGTCGCGATCGAGGGCGTGGTCGCGCTGCCGCTCCATCTCTCCGGCGAGTGCCAGGAGCTGGGGGACGTTGGGAAGGAAGACGCTGGCCGTCTCGCCGCGCCGCCGCGCTCGCACGAAGCGCCCGATCGCCTGGGCGAAGAACAGCGGCGTCGAGGCACTCGTGGCGTAGACGCCCACCGCGAGGCGAGGCACGTCGACACCCTCGGACACCATCCGCACAGCCACCATCCACCGGCTCGTGCTCTGGGAGAACTGCTCGATCCGAGCCGATGCCTCCGCCTCGTCCGACAGCACGATCGTGGGGGCCTCGCCCGAGATCTCGCGGAGGATCGCCGCGTAGGCGCGAGCGGCGGTCTGGTCCGTGGCGATCACGAGGCCGCCCGCGTCGGGCACCTGGGCGCGCACCTCGCTGAGCCGGCGGTCGGCGGATCGCAGCACCGCCGGGATCCACTCCCCCTCGGGATCGAGCGCCGTCCGCCAGGCTTGCGAGGTGATGTCCTTCGTGTTGTCCTGCCCGAGGTGCGCCTCCATCTCTTCACCCGTCTTCGTGCGCCAGCGCATCTGACCCGCGTAGACGAGGAAGATGACGGGTCGGACGACGCCGTCCTGGAGAGCGCGGCCGTAGCCGTAGGAGTAGTCCGTGCGCGAGACGCGGATGCCCTTCTCATCCGGGTGGTACTCGACGAACGGGATGGGAGCGGTGTCGCTGCGGAAGGGCGTGCCCGACAGGAGCAGCCGGCGCGTCGCACGCTGGTACGCCTCGCGCAGCGCGTCACCCCAGCTGAGGGCGTCACCGCCGTGGTGCACCTCATCGAGGATGACGAGGGTGCGCTTGTCGATCGTCAGGCGCTGGTGGACGGATGCCTTCACCGCGACCTGCGCGTAGGTCACCGCGACCCCGTGGTAGTGCCTGGCAGGCGCATAGTGCCTGTTGCTGAACGCCGGGTCGAGCCGGATGCCGACGCGGGAGGCGGCATCCGCCCACTGCGTCTTGAGGTGCTCAGTCGGGGCGACCACGACGAGGCGGTCGACGATCCCCCGGCGCAGGAGCTCACTCGCCAGCCTCAGCGCGAAGGTCGTCTTGCCGGCGCCGGGGGTGGCCGCGGCGAGGAAGTCCCGGGGCCCGCCGCCTGGACCGTCCGGCCCGTCCAGGCCGAAGTACAGATCGAGCGCCTCGGCCTGCCACGCCCGCAGCCGCTGAGCGGTGCCCCACGGCGCGCGCTGGGGGTAGGACGGCGATAGATTCTCAGCCGCGAAGCTCCCGATGTGGGGGGTGCCGTGATCGTCCGCGCGGGAGGCGCCGTCGAGCTCGCGTGCCGATTCGGGCGGAGCGGCGAGCGACAGGTCGTCGTCCATCGGCCCTCCTCCGTGTGCACCCGAAAGCACGAAGTGACCACGATAGACGAGGCGGACGACACCCGAGCACCCGCCGTCGGCGGCCAGGCAGACGATAGCCTGGTCAACGGTCAGAACCAGGAAGATGATGCAGACAGACGACGCAGCGACCCTCCTCCCCGAGCCTTACACGCATCCGTGGCGGCGCTACGTCGCGATCGGCGATTCGTTCACAGAGGGGGTCGGCGACCCCGAGCCGGACTCCCCCAACGGCCTGCGCGGCTGGGCGGACCGCGTGGCGGAAGTGCTGTCGCAGTCGGTCGATGACTTCGCCTACGGCAATCTCGCCGTCCGCGGCAAGCTGATCGCCCAGATCGCCGCCGACCAGATCGATCGGGCCCTGGCTCTGAGCCCCGCCCTCATCACCTTCTCGGCGGGGGGCAACGATGTGATCCGGCCGGGTGCCGATCCCGATGCCGTCGCCCAGCAGTTCGAAGACGCCGTCGTGCGACTGAGCGAGTCGAACGCGACCATCGTCGTCTTCACCGCGATCGACACGAACTTCACTCCGGTGTTCCGCGGCATCCGCGGGCGGGTGGCGATCTACAACGAGAACATCCGGGCGATCGCCGACCGGTACGACTGCGTCGTGGCCGACCAATGGGGCCTGCGCGAGGTGCAGGACATGCGCTTCTTCGATGACGACCGCCTGCACTACAACCGGCTCGGCCACCACGAGGTCGCCCGCATGGTCCTGCGCGCGCTCAACGTGCCCAACGACCTCCAGCCCATGCAGCCCGACCCGCTTCCGAACCGCACCTGGCGGGAAGCCCGGGCACACGACCTGGTGTGGGCGCGTGAATACCTCGTGCCGTGGGTGCTGCGGCGAGTCCGCCAGCAGTCGTCCGGTGACACCATCACGGCGAAGCGCCCCGACGCGCGGCCGATCGGTCGGCTCCTGCGCGCACAGGGTGGGGCTGTGGAGCGGCCCGAATCCGGCGAGCGCGACGAGTCGCAGCCGACGGCACCCGGCGAACTGGGCTAGCGGACCCGCAGCTCCCAGACGGCGACCGCCGAGGCGGCGGCGACGTTCAGCGAGTCCACGCCGCCGGCCATCGGGATGGTCACGACGGAATCCGCCGCCTCGATCGCCCGGCGGCTGAGTCCGTCGCCCTCGGCGCCGAAGAGCAGTGCGACCCGCTCGGGTGCGGCCTTCGCGAAGTCGTCGAGCGAGACGGCGCCGTCGGCGAGCGCGAACGCCGCGAGGTGGAACCCCTGATCGTGCAAGAGGCCGCGTGCCGCGCGCCACTCGGGCAGCCGTGCCCAGGGAACCTGGAAGACGGTTCCCATGCTCACCCGCACGCTGCGCCGGTACAGCGGATCGGCGCAGCGCGGGCTGACCAGCACCGCGTCCGCTCCGAGCGCCGCGCAACTGCGGAAGATCGCCCCGACATTGGTGTGGTCGACGATGTCCTCGAGCACGACGACACGGCGGGCGTCCGCGATCACCTCGGCGACGCTCGGAGGTGCCGGCCGATGCATCGCCGCGAGCGCGCCGCGGTGGACCGCGTACCCCGTGATGCCCTCCGACACCTCAGGGCTCACGACGTACACCGGCACATCGTCGTCGTCCGGAAGGATCGCATCGACATCCGGGAGCCACTTCTCCTGGACGAGCACGGAGCGCGGGCGATGCCCCGCTCCGACCGCCCGTGCGATCACCTTCGCGGACTCGGCGATGTAGAGCCCGCCTTCGGGCTCGAGCACGCGCCGGAGTGCGACGTCCGTCAGATCGCGGTAATCGGCGAGCCGGTCGTCGTCGGCGGAATCGATCCGGATGGCACGCATCCGTCCACCTTCCCACGGGCATCCTGTAACACGCCCGAAAAGCGGCGGGCGTACGCTCGAACCCGAGGGGGTGCCGTGGCGATCGTGACAGAGCTCGACGCGCACACGACCGACGCGATCTCGCGAGCGGTCGATGCCCTCGCGGGCCGGCGCATCGCGGTGCTGACGGGTGCAGGTGTCTCCACCGATTCCGGCATCCCGGACTATCGCGGAAAGGGCGCCCCCGTTCGGACGCCCATGACCGCGCAGAACTTCCTCACGAGCGACGCCGCGCGCCGCCGCTACTGGGTGGGCAGTCACCTCGGCTGGAAGGCGTTCGCCGCGGCCGAGCCGAACGCCGGTCACCGCGCCCTCTCGCGGCTCGAGCGCGACGGCATCGCGACGGGCGTCGTGACGCAGAACGTCGACGGGCTGCACCTGCGGGCCGGAAGCCACCGGGTCGTCGAGCTGCACGGCACGATGCGCAGGGTGTTCTGCACGCATTGCGGGCAGGTCTTCGACCGCCGCGATCTGGCAGCGCGCGTCGAGCGCGACAACCCGTGGATCGCGATTCCCGAGAACATGGCACTCGGGCCCGACGGCGACGTGCTGCCGGAGAGCTCGGACGGCTTCGTCGTGCCGGACTGCTCCGTCTGCGGCGGGATGCTGAAGCCCGACGTGGTGTTCTTCGGGGAGTTCATCCCCGCCGAGAAGTTCCGCGAGGCGGAGCAGCTCGTCCGCGCGAGCGACGCGCTGGTCGTGGCGGGATCCTCGCTCGTGGTCAACTCGGGGATCCGGCTCGTGGAGCGCGCTCGTCGCCGGCGGCTGCCGGTGGTCATCGTCAACCGCGGCGAGACGCGGGCCGATGCTCGCGCGACCGTGAAGGTGGAGGCGGGCACGAGCGACGTGCTCGAGGCGTTCGCCGATCTGCTCCCGACCCGTCGTCCGTGACGGGTCGGGGAGCCTCACAGGCCCGCGCCGTTAGGCTCGAAGGGTGACGACCCTCATCCTTGTGCGCCATGGCGAGACCGACTGGAACCGCGATCGACGCATTCAGGGGTCGACCGACATCCCGCTGAACGACACGGGTCGCGCGCAGGCGCGGGATGCCGCGACCGCTCTCCGTGACACGCTCGAGCTGCCGACCTTCGTGGTCTCGAGCGATCTGTCCCGCGCTCGGGAGACCGCCGAGATCATCGCGGCCGAACTGGACCTGCCCACGCCGCACCAGTACCCTCAGCTGCGAGAGCGCAGCTACGGCATCGCAGAGGGCATGCGCATCGAGGAGTATTTCGAGCGGTGGGGCGACTGGCAGGGTGCGGACGTCCCGGAGGCGGAGTCGCCCGAGGGGCTCCGCGAGCGGGCGGTCGCGGGCCTCAGCGTTGTCGTGAACGATGTCCGGCGCACGACCGCGCCGGCTGCGGCATCCGTCATCGTCGTCACGCACGGGGCGCTGATCCGCGAGGTGATCCGGCACGCGAGCGGCGGAACCCTCCCGCTCGACGGCGAGCGCCTGCCCAACGCGTCGGCGCACACCGTGCTCTTCGAGCGCGAGCGGCTGCGGCTGCTGTCGTACTCCCCCATCGCCGCGTAACCTCGGCGCCATGGCCGCGCCCCTCACTGTCGACGAGTACATCTCGGGGTTCCCGCCCGAGGTTGCCGACCGACTCAACCGAATCCGCAGCATCATCGTCGCAGCGGTGCGTGACGCGACCGGGCAGGAGCCCGAGGAGAAGATGCGCTACGGCATCGCCGCGGTCATGCTCGGCGGTCGCTACGCGCTGCACTACGCGGGATGGAAGAAGCACATCGGCCTGTACCCGGTGCCTGCGCTGTCCGACGCGCTCGAGTCGGAGATCGCGCCCTATCGGGCCGAGAAGGACTCGGTCGTCTTCCTCCACTCCAAGCCGCTGCCGGATGCGCTCATCGCACGTGTCGCCGCCGAGATCGTGGAGCAGCGCGCCCGCTGAGTCGCCCGGTCCGACGACGCGGCGGTCAGGACGCCGCGCGCTGCAGCACCGAGCGCGCGTGCCGCAGCACCGGTTCGTCGACCATGCGTCCCTCGTACGAGAACACTCCGCGCTCACTCTCCGCGGCGGCGAGCACGCCCCGCGCCCAGGCGACGCTTGCGCCATCCGGGCGATATGCGGCCCGGATCACCTCGACCTGGCTGGGATGGATGCACGCCGTCGCCGAGAAGCCCGTGGCGGCGGCATCCGTCGCCTCGATCCGGAGCCGCTTGAGGTCGGAGATGTCGAGCTGCACCGCATCGATCGCGGCCTTGCCGTGGGAGCCCGCCGCGAGGAGGGTCCGCGAACGGGCGTAGCGAGCGACATCCCGGTAGCGACCGTTGGGCTTGCGGCTCGACGTGCCGCCAAGGCTGGCGACGAGGTCCTCGGCTCCCCACATGAGGGCGACGACGTTGTCGCACGCGGCGATCCGATCGGCGTGCGTGACGCCCTTCGCGGTCTCGAGCAGCGCGATCAGAAGAAAGCGGCGGTCGATCTTCGCGATCCGTTTGGGAGTCTCGGCCTTGGCGATCATCACCGTGCGATAGTCGGTCTGCGAGAGGGTCTGGATGTCGGCATCGAACTCTCCCGTCCCGACCGGATTCACCCGGACGATGACCCGCGCGGGGTCGAGATCCGATTCGATGAGCGCGCCGCGAGCAGCCCTCTTGTCGGCGGGAGCGACCGCGTCTTCGAGGTCGAGGATGACGGCGTCCGCGCGATCGAGCGCCTTGCCGAACCGCTCCGGGCGGTCGGCGGGGCAGAAGAGGATCGCGGGCCCCAGATCGAAGGTCATGCCGGCCCTCCCGGAGCATCGTGATCCGCGTCCCGGCACCACATGAGCGCGACCCGCGTGGCGACGGCGACGACGACGCCGTCCTGGTTGCGACCGGTGTGCCGGAGGGTCACGATCCCCTGCCCGGGGCGCGAGGCCGATCTCCGCTTCTCGACGACCTCGGTCTCGGTGTAGAGGGTGTCGCCGTGGAAGAGCGGCGCCGGGAACGTCACATCGGTGAGGCCGAGCTGCGCGACCAGCGTCCCCTGCGTGATCTGTGAGACGGATGCTCCGACCATCGTCGCAAGGGTCCACATCGAGTTCATCAGCCGCTGTCCGAACGGCTCGGTCGCCGAGAAGGCGGCATCCAGATGCAGCGCCTGCCCGTTCATCGTGAGCGAGGAGAAGAGGACGTTGTCGGCCTCTGTGGCGGTCCGGCCCGGTCGGTGGGCGTAGCGGACTCCGACCTCGAGCTCTTCGTAGTACAGACCGCGCTGCACCACCGTCGGTGGCTGCCGCGCGGCGCTCTCGTCCCAGCCGGTGCCGTCGCCCACGATCGCCACGCTACCCGTGCAGGCCGAGGGCGCGCGAGATGACGAGCAGCTGCACTTCGCTCGTTCCCTCGCCGATCTCGAGGATCTTCGAGTCGCGATAGTGGCGGGCGACCGCGTACTCGTTCATGAAGCCGTTGCCGCCGAACACCTGCGTCGCATCGCGGGCGTTGTCCATCGCGGCGTCGCTCGCCGTGAGCTTCGCGATCGCGGCCTCGGTCTTGAAGGGCTTCCCCGCATCACGCAGGCGGGCGGCGTGGCGCCACGCGAGCCGCGCGTTATGGACGCGCAACTGCATGCGGGCGATCGTGAACTGGATGCTCTGGCGGGTCGAGAGCGGCTCACCGAAGACGGTGCGCTTCTTGGCGTAGTCGACGGCCGCTTCGAGGCATCCCTCTGCGGCGCCCGTCGAGAGCGCGGCGATGGCGATCCGGCCCTCGTCGAGGATGTGCAGGAAGTTCGCGAAGCCGCGGCCACGCTCGCCGAGGAGGTTCTGCTCGGGAACCCGCGCGTCGACGAAGGTGAGCGGATGCGTGTCGGATGCATGCCAGCCGACCTTGTCGTAGGGCGCTTCGACGGTGAAGCCGGGCGTGCCGTTCGGCACCATGATGGTCGAGATCTCCTTGCGCCCGTCGCGCTCACCTGTCACCGCCGTGACGGTGACGAACCGCGTGATCTCGGTGCCGGAGTTGGTGATGAACTGCTTGGAACCGTTCACGACCCATTCGCCGCCGTCCAGGCGCGCCGTCGTGCGCGTCGCACCCGCATCCGAGCCCGCCTCGGGCTCGGTGAGGCCGAACCCCGCGAGTGCGCGTCCGGCCAGGAGATCGGGCAGGAGCTCCTGCTTCTGCGCGTCGTTCCCGAAGCGATAGACGGGCATCGCGCCGAGGCTGACCCCCGCCTCCAGGGTGATCGCGATCGACTGGTCCACCCGGCCGAGTCCTTCGATGGCGAGGCACAGCGCGAAATAGTCGCCGCCCTGACCGCCGAACTCCTCGGGGAACGGCAGGCCGAAGAGCCCGAGCTCTCCCATCTGCGCGACGACGTCGAGCGGCAGCGTCTTGGTGCGGTCCGCCTCGTATGAGCGAGGGGCGACCACCTCGTCCGCGAACTCCCGCACGAGCCCGGCGAGCTCGTTCTCTTCGTCGGTCAAGTCGTGCTGGTCCATCGAACTCCGTGTCATCCTCTTCGACGTCACGATCCCATCACAGACGTTGTCGCGACGCGGGCGCACTGGTTAGTGTTCACTAACCCGATGCTCAGGTTAGCGAGGATTAACTGAAATGACAAGCGGTCTCACCGAGCGCGACCGCGCGAAAGCCGACCGGCAGGCCGCCATCCTCCGCGAGGCGGCGCGGCTCTTCGCCGAGCGGGGCTTCAGCGGCGTCAGCCTCGAAGACCTCGGCGGAGCCGTGGGCGTCAGCGGTCCCGCCGTGTACCGGCACTTCGCCAACAAACAGGCTCTGCTCGGCGCCATCCTGCTGCAGGTCAGCGAGAAGCTGCTGAGCGGCGGGCGCGATGTGCTGGCGCGTGAGGAGGATCCCGGCATCCGTCTCGCCGCCCTGGTGGCCTTCCACGTGGACTTCGCCCTCCGCGATGCCGATGTCATCCGCGTCCAGGACCGCGATCTCGCGAGCCTCCGCGACGAGGATCGCAACCGGGTGCGGCGCCTCCAGCGGGAGTACGTCGAGCTGTGGATCCAGGTCCTCGCCCAGCTGCACCCCACGCGGACGGAGTCCGACCTCCGCATCCGCGCCCACGCGTGCTTCGGCCTGATGAACTCCACGCCCCACAGCCTGCGGGCTGCCCGGCTTTCGCCGTCGGATCGTGCGGCGCGCCCCGTCCTCGAGTCGATGGCACTCGCGGCGCTCACCAGCTGAGCGCACTCACCAGCTGAGAACGCTCGCTGCGGAAGGGCGACGGATGCCGCGCGCTCCCCGCGGCGACACCCGTCACTCCCTCAGCTCAGAAGCATGGCGCGAGCCGGCTCGCGCAGGAGCGACCCCACGTCCGCGAGGAACCGGGATCCCTGCTGGCCGTCCACCAGCCGGTGGTCGAACGAGAGCGCGAGCGTCATGACGTCGCGGAGGGCGATCTCGCCGCGGTGCTCCCAGGGCTGGCGGCGCACGGCGCCGAGCGCCAGGATGCCGGCCTCGCCGGGGTTCAGGATCGGAGTACCGGCGTCGACGCCGAAGACGCCGACATTCGTGATCGAGAACGTGCCGCCCATCATGTCGGACGGAGGAGTCTTGCCCGAGCGAGCCGTCTCGGCGAGCGCGCCGATCGCATCCGCGAGCTCGACGAGCGTCATGGCTTCGGCATCCCGGATGTTCGGCACGATGAGTCCGCGCTGGGTCGCCGCCGCGATCCCGAGGTTCACGTAGCCGAACTCCACGATCTCGCCGTGTTCGTCGTCCCAGTGCGAGTTGAGCTCGGGCGTCCGGGAGAGCGCCAGGCAGACGGCTTTGGCGGCGATCGCGAGAATGCCGATGCGATGGCCTTCGAGGGAACGGTCCGCCTTGAGCGACGCGATGAGCTCGGTGGTGGCCGTCACATCGACGGTGAGGAAGGTCGTGACGTGCGGCGCCGTGAAGGCGCTCCGCACCATCGCCTCGGCAGTGTGCTTGCGCACTCCCCTGATGGGAATGCGCCGTTCGCGCTGCCTCGACTCTCCGCCCGTGAGCGACGCCGGCGACGCCGGCGCGGCCTCTGCCGCGAGATCCTCGGCCGGCTCGACCTGGGTCCCGCCCCCCTTGCCCACACGCTCGGCATAGGCTTCGACATCCGCTCGCGTGATCAGTCCCGACTCGCCGGTGGGCTCCACCAGCGCGAGGTCCAGTCCCAGATCCTTCGCGAGCTTGCGCACCGGCGGCGTCGAGCGCGGGCGCTCGATCGGAGCGTCCATCGTGTCGGGGGCGTGCAGCACGTCGTGGGGCGCGGCCTCGAGGACGGCCGTGTCGGACGCGCTGGAGACGGATGCCGCGGCGATGCGCGCGCGACGCTGAGGGCGTCCGCCGGCACGGGGTGCGGCGCCGTAGCCGACCAGATTGGGCGGGGCGGCCTCGTCGGCGGAGGCCACGGGAGCCGGGGCGGCCGCCGAAGGCGTGCCTGCCTCGGCGATCGCGCGACGGGTCGCGGGAGCCGGCGTCACGCTGGCTGCGGGCGCCTCCGCTCGAGGCGCGGCCTCGGGCGCGGCATCCGTCTCCGCCACGTCGAACGCGATGAGCACGGAACCGACGGTCACGACGTCGCCAGGCTCTGCGTGCAACTGCGAGATCACGCCGGCGTACGGCGACGGGAGCTCGACGACGGCTTTCGCCGTCTCGACCTCGGCGATCGTCTGGTTCAGCGCGACCTGATCGCCCTCGGCGACGAGCCACTGGACGAGCTCCGCCTCGGGCAGCCCTTCGCCCAGGTCGGGAAGCCGGAACTCGGTGATCACTCGATCACCCCGCTCAGGCTGTTGGGGCGGTCGAGCACCCGGTCGACGCCGTCCAGGATCCGGTCGAGGTCGGGCAGGTGGTGCTTCTCGAGCTTGGCGGGCGGATAGGGGATGTCGTGTCCGGTGACGCGCACAGGCGCCGCCTCGAGGTAGTTGAAGCACTTCTCCGTGATGCTCGCGATGAGCTCGGCTCCGACGCCCGCCTCGCGCGCCGCCTCGTGTGTCACGACCACTCGCCCGGTCTTGCGGACCGAAGCGGTCACCGTGCGGTAGTCGACCGGCGAGATGGACCGCAGGTCGATGACCTCGATCGAGATGCCGTCGTCCTCGGCTGCGGTCGCAGCATCCATCGCCGTCGCCACCTGCGCACCGTAGGTGAGCAGGGTCACATCCGTCCCTTCTCGCGCGATGCGAGCGAGGCCCATCGGCGGCTGGTCGGCGAGATCGGCGCCCAGGTCGACGTCGCCCTTCGTGTGGTACAGCCGCTTCGGCTCGAAGTAGACGACGGGGTCATCGCTTGCGATGGCCTGTCGCAGCATGACGTACGCGTCCTGGGGATTCGACACCGCGACGACCCGCAGGCCCGAGGTGTGCACGAAGTACGCCTCAGGGGACTCGGAGTGGTGCTCGGCCGCACCGACGCCGCCGGCCCACGGGATACGGATCGTGAGCGGCATCTTCACGTTGCCGCGGGTGCGGTAGTGGAGCTTCGCGACCTGGCAGACGATCTGGTCGAATGCGGGATACACGAAGCCGTCGAACTGGATCTCGACGACGGGCCGGTATCCACGGAACGCGAGGCCCACGGCGGTGCCCATGATCCCGGACTCGGCCAGCGGGGTGTCCACGACCCGCTGCGCGCCGAACTCGTCGAGCAGCCTGTCAGTGACACGGAACACGCCGCCGAGCTTCCCGATGTCCTCCCCCATCACGAGGACCTTCGGGTCATCGGCCATTGCTCGGCGCAGCCCCTCATTGACGGCCTTGGCCATGGTGAGCTGGGTCATCGTCCCGCCTCCGCTTCCGCCGGCGCGAACCCGCCGAGGTAGCGGGCGAAGTGGTCGCGCTGCTCTGCGAGTCCGGAGTGCGGCTCTTCGTACACGTGATCGAAGACGCCGATGGGCTCGCGCGAGACGGCACCGAGTGCGGCGGCGCGGACCGCGGCGCCGAGGCGGTCGGCATCCGCGGCGACCTCGGACTGGAAGTCGTCGCCGAACTGGTTCTGCGAGCGCAGGAGCGCCTCCACGCGTGCGATCGGGTCGCGACGGCGCCAGCGCTCGACCTCTTCCTTATCCCGATAGCGCGTGGGGTCGTCCGACGTCGTGTGCGGACCCATCCGGTAGGTCACCGCCTCGATGAAGGCGGGTCCCTTTCCGCTGCGCGCATGATCGACCGCCCAGCGCATGGCGGCGAGGCCGGCCAGGACGTCGTTGCCGTCGATGCGCATGCTCGGGATGCCGAATCCCGGCGCGCGCCCGGCGATCGGGAACTTCGCCTGAACCGCGACGGGCTCGGAGATCGCCCACTGGTTGTTGGTGCACACGAAGACGACAGGAGCGCGGAAGGACGACGCGAACACGAGCGCCTCGTTCACATCGCCCTGGCTCGAGGCGCCGTCGCCGAAGTATGCGGCGGCGACCTGGTCGGTCCCGTCGCGTTGAACGCCCATGGCGTAGCCGACGGCGTGGAGGGTCTGCGCGCCGATGATGATCTGAGGCGTGGCCGTGTTGATGTCGTAGGGGTTGTAGGTCGAGTGCTCTTCGCCCCGCCATGCGATGACGAAGTCGGCCGGCTTGGCACCGCGCACATGCTGGACGCCGATCTCCCGGTAGCTCGGGAAGGCGAAGTCATCGTGGCGCAGCGCGTGGGCCGTTCCGACCTGCACGCCTTCCTGCCCCTGGCATGGCGCCCACAGTCCCAGCTGCCCCTGACGCTGGAGCGCGACGCCTTCAGTATCGATCCGTCGCACCAGCACCATGTCGCGATAGAGCTCGCGGAGAGCAGCGGCATCGATGTCGGTGACCCAGCGGTCGAGCTCCGGATCGGCGACGCGTTCGCCATCTTCATTCACCAGACGCGCGACATCGTCGACGTCGGTTGCGAGGTCTGTCTGCGGTGTAAGGGTGTGCATCGTCGTCATCCCTTCGTGAGTCGATCAGCCCTCGTGAGGCGATCGTCTTCCGAGCGCCGGCATCGTCGCCGGCACTTTCAGGCTACGTCGATCTTGCACCTCGCTCAAGCATCAGCACTTGAGTTGAGCATGTTGCACTGACAAGGCCGCCTTTGGGGTGCTAATCTTTCGCACTATGAGCACCCTCGATCGAGTTGACCTCGAGCTCCTCGCCGCCCTGTCCGCAGATCCCCGCGCCACCGTCGTCGCACTCTCCGATCGGCTCGGGATGTCGCGCAACACGGTCCAGGCACGCATGGCACGACTCGAGCGCGCAGGGGTCTTCCTCTCGTACGAGCGTGCCATCTCTTCGGCCGCACTGGGGTTCCCGATCGAGGCTTTCGTCAACGTCATCGTGCGCCAGGCGGACCTTCCGCGGATCAGCCAGGAGCTCACGCACATCCCCGAGATCATCCAGGTGCACGGGCTGAGCGGCCAGGTGGATCTGCTCGTCAGAGTCGCCTGCCGCGACACGCAGCACCTCTTCGAGACGGATGCCCGCATCCTCGCCATCGAGGGCATCGAGCGGACCGAGACCTCGCTGGTGATGGGCGAGGTCATCGGCTATCGCGTGGCACCCCTCATGGAGCTGGCACAGCAGGAGGCGTGACGGCGTCCTCGGTCCGCTCGGCATCCATCCGCACCAGGATCACGCCGAGGAGGATCAGCGCTCCGCCGGCGAACTGCACGGGAGCCGGGACTTCAGCGAGGAAGAGCCACGCGAATCCGAGCGCGAAGAGCACCTCCGACAGCCCGACGAAGGACGCGACACGCG
Source organism: Microbacterium sp. P5_B6 (assembly GCF_056400345.1). Lineage (NCBI taxonomy): Bacteria > Bacillati > Actinomycetota > Actinomycetes > Micrococcales > Microbacteriaceae > Microbacterium > Microbacterium sp. P5_B6. The sequence continues at coordinate 177,876 of NZ_JBFULL010000007.1, forward strand.
CCCCCACGCGGGGCACGGCCATCACGCCGAGCGCGTAGCCCACCGTCGTCCCGACTGCGGCCACCCAGAAGAGCGGCACGAACCAGGGAACCGCCACCCCGGCCAGCACGACGTCGACGGCCGGTGCGGCGAACGGGAGGATCCCGATCGCGCAGAGCACCGCCATCAGCAGCGCGCCCACGAGGAGCCCGCCGGACGCGAGGGCGAGGGGCGGCAGGTCATCGCCGGTCCGCTCGCCGATGAGGAAGTAGGCGCCCACGCAGACGGCTGCTCCCAGGGCCAGGAGGGTTCCGATGAGATCGAAGGAGGCGCCCGAGATGTCGACGACGAGCACGAGCCCGGTGACCGCCACCGCGGAGCCCACCAGCACCAGGCGCGAGGGCGTCCGCCGCGTGCGGATCCAGGCGAGGCCCACGAGCAGCACCGGTGCGAGGTACTGGATGAGGAGCGCGACGGCGACCGGCATCCGCTGCATCGCGGAGAAGAACAGGATCTGACACCCGGCCACCGCCGTGAGGCCGAACCCGAGCACGATGCGCCAGTGCCGCCGGACGAAGGAGCGCTCCTTGCGGATCGCGAGGAACAGGGCCGGCGAGAGGATGAGCCCCGACACGCCCATCCGCACGAGGAGGGCTGCGCCCAGCGACCAGCCCGACTCCAGGAGCGGCTTCATGAAGGGTCCACTGGAGGAGAAGGCGAGCGCCGATGCGACGGCCATGACCAGACCAGCGGTGCTGACGCGCCGGGTGGGGGCGATTGCGACGCGAGTGGCGGTTGCCGTCATGTCATCCGCCTGTCATGAGTGTAGAAGGTTACACTCGTGACAGTAGCCGCTGCCGACGTCAGGAGTCAACATGGTGTTCATCCATGACACCGGACGGTCGCTCGCAGCCGTCGTCGACCTCGTCAATACGCTCCCYGGGCACGATGACCCCGACACCCTGCAGACGATCGCCGACCTCGACCGCTTCCTCGCCGCGAACCCCTACACGGGCCGGATCGCTCGCAGCACGGGCGAGCTCACGGCCCTGCGCGGCATCCGCTCACGTCTACGCCGTCTCTGGGACGTCGCACGCGACGAGGCCGTGCCGCTCGTCAACGAGATGCTGCGCGATGGCCACGCCCTCCCCCAGCTCGCGATCCACGACGGGTACGACTGGCACGTCCATGCCACCTCCGACGACGCCCCGCTCGCCACGCGGATCCTGGTCGAAGCGGCGATGGCGTTCGTCGACGTCATCCGCTCCGACGAGTACGAGCGGATCCGCGTGTGCTCGGCTGACGACTGCGACGCCGTCTACATCGACTATTCGCGCAACGGCTCGAAGCGCTACTGCGACACCGGCAACTGCGGCAATCGCATGAATGTCATCGCGTACCGGGCTCGGAAGGCGCGAGAAACCGTCTGATCCTCGATCAGGGCCGGGCCGGAGCAACGACGGGCGTCATCGCGTACCGGGCTCGGAAGGCGCGAGAAACCGTCTGATCGCCTCCGCCGCCGCAGCCGGCGTCTCGTAGTGGATCAAGTGCCCGACATCCGGGATCTCGACCAGCTCGGCGGACGGGAAGAGCGTCGCCAGATGGCGCTCCGCCTCGATCGGGGTGATGTCGTCCTTCTGCGCGGCCACGAGCAGCGTGGGCTGCGTGATGCGCGGGGCGAACGCCCGGACGTCGTGGGACACCGACGTGACGAACGCCTCGTGGAGGACGTCGCGATCGGCGAAGCGCGAGAAATAGGTGTCGTGCTGGTCGTGGATGAATCGGCGCAGACCGGGATCGCGGGTCTTGGCCATCGAGACGCTCATGATCCGCACGATCAGCGGGTTTCGCAGGAGCCACTCCCCCACGCGCTGGGGCAGACGGGCGCCGGCCCAGTAGTAGAACACGGCCAGTCGGGTGAGGATGCCGCGCGGGCCTTCGAGCGCGGGCGCGCCGATCGGATTCACGAGGATCAGACGCGGCGTCTCGAGGCCGCCCGCCACCGCTCCGGCGGCGACGATGGATCCGAAGGAATGGCCGAGGATCACCGCGCCCGGCGCGACGGCAGCAGTGAAGGCGATGAGCCACTCGGCATAGGCGTCCAGGTCATGGCGCCGGCCCGGGAGCGGCGCCGTCTCTCCGAAGCCGGGCAGATCGGGCGACACGATGCGCACGTGAGGAAGGTGCGCCACGACCGGCTCCAGCCCATGGTGCTCACCGCGGAAGCCGTGGACCACGACGACGGTCGTCTCGGCCTCGTCCGACCCGTAGGTCCAGTACGCGGTGGTGCCGCCGAGGATCTCGATGTCGCGACGCACGACGGGGATCTCGGCGAGCAGTGAGGAGTACGGGCTTGCGACGGGCACGGGTCGAGTCTACGAACGGGAGCCGGGAAGCCGCCGTGACCGGGCCGCCGGCTGGGGCAGCGCGCCTGGCAGCCGATGTCGGGACCGGCGCATACCGTGATCGGCATGGATGCCTCGCCCGCCCAGCCGCTGCCCCTTTTCCCGGTGCCGGAGTGGACGCGCGTGGTGGGGGTGTTCGACCTCGAGACGACCGGAGTCGACGTCACGAGCGATCGGATCGTCACGGCGCACGTGGGGGTGCTCGATGCCGACGGGCGGGTCCTGAGCGCGCGCGACTGGATCGCCGACCCGGGCATCGAGATCCCCGAGGGCGCCACGGCGGTACACGGCATCACCACCGAGCACGCCCGAGCACACGGCCGCCCCGCTCAGGCGGTGGCAGCAGAGGTCGTCGCCGCGCTCCGAGGGATTCTGGATGCCGGCATCCCGGTCGTCGCCTACAACGCACCCTACGACTTCTCGCTGCTGAAGCACGAGGCGCTGCGCCACGGGCTCGAGCCGATTCTGCAGCCCTCCCCCGTCATCGATCCTCTTGTCGTCGACAAGGCCTACGACCGCTGGCGACGCGGCAAGCGCACGCTCACGGTGGTGGCCGAGCACTACGCCGTTCGGCTCGACGGCGCCCACGAGGCATCCGCCGACGCGATCGCGGCCGGACGAGTCGCTCAGGCGCTCGCCGAGCGCTATGCGCCTTGGCTGCCCGAGAGCGCCGAAGAGCTCCACACCCGGCAGATCGCCTGGGCGCGGGCGCAGGCGGCCAGTCTGACCGAGTACTTCATCCGCATCGGCAGGCTCGACCCGGAGGAGCAGCTCGACGGAAGCTGGCCGATCCGCTGATCGACGTGTTCGGCGGTGACCTCGCCGGAACGACGAAAGCCCCGCCGAAGCGGGGCTTTCGCGTGGGCTGCTTACTTGGAGCCGAAGTTCTTGAAGCGCTGGTTGAACTTCTCGACGCGACCGGCCGAGTCCATGATGCGCTGCTTGCCCGTGTAGAACGGGTGCGAGGCGGACGAGATCTCGACGTCGATGACGGGGTACTCGACACCGTCCAGGTCGATCGTCTTGTCGCTCGTGACGGTGGAGCGGGTGAGGAAGGTCTCGCCCGAGCCCAGGTCACGGAAAACGACTGCCTTGTAGTCGGGGTGGATTTCAGTCTTCATGAGAAGTCCTTTGAGGTGAGTGCTCTGGATTTTGCCAGGGCGGTCAAAGTCTGCGGTGCGAACGCACCAAAGAGCGATTCTATCAGCCCGGAGTGGGTTCCGTGGAATCGTCCGGCGGAGGGCTCAGGCGGAGGCCGCGCGTGCGGAGTGCCGGCCGTCTTCGGACGTCAGATTGATGGGGAGCCCGAACGTCGCCGTGAGGTTCTCGGCGGTGAGCGTCTCGTCGATCGGACCCGCCGCCACGATGCCGCCGTCGCGGATCAGCAGAACGTGCGTGAACCCGACCGGGATCTCCTCTACGTGGTGGGTGACCATGATCATGGCGGGCGTCGTGGGCGCCTTCGCGTACCCGGCGAGCAGCGTGAGGAGCTCTTCGCGTGCGCCGAGGTCGAGGCTCGCGGTGGGCTCATCGAGCAGCAGCAGCTCGGGGTCGGTCATGACCGCGCGAGCGATCTGAACGCGCTTCTGCTCACCGTCCGAGAGCGTGCCGAAGGTGCGGTCCGCGAGGTGGTCGAGCTTCCATTCGGCGAGGACGCGGAGGGCTCGCCGCTCGTCGATGTCCTCGTAGTCCTCATTCCAGCGCCCGAGGACCGAGAACGCGGCCGTGAGCACCACGTTGATGATCGTCTCGTCCTGGGGGACGCGCTTCGCCATCGCGGATGATGCGAATCCGATGCGCGGCCGCAGTTCGAAGACGTCGGCACGGCCGAGGCGCTCGCCGAGGATCGTCACCGTTCCCGCGGTCGGATGCATCAGCGTGTCGGCCAGCTGGAGCAGCGTGGTCTTTCCGGCGCCGTTCGGACCGAGGATGACCCAGCGCTCGTCGTCGTTCACCGACCAGTTCAGGTGATCGACGATGTCACGGGAATTTCTGCGGACGACGACGTCGGAGAACTGGAGGACTTGCGCCATGCCGCCAGCCTATCGGCCCGTTCGGGCCACCTCTGCGTAGAGGGCCTGGGTCTCCTGCGCGATGGATGCCCAGCTGAAGTCCTGCGCCGCCCTCTCGCGTCCGGCCGCCCCGTAGGCCGCCGCACGCTCGCGATCACTCACGACCTCGGTGAGCACTCGGGCGAGGTCCTCGACGAACTTCTCGGGGTCGATGGGCGTGCCCGTGCCGTCCTGAACCTGCTCGATCGGCACCAGGCGGCCGGTGACGCCGTCGACGACGACCTCCGGGATGCCGCCGGTCGCCGTGCCCACCACCGCAGCGCCGCACGCCATGGCCTCGAGGTTCACAATCCCGAGCGGCTCATAGACCGACGGGCACACGAACGTCGTCGCCGCGCTGAGAATCGTGCACAGCTCGTGTCGCGACAGCAGCCGGTCGATCCAGACGACGCCTTCGCGCGTCTCCTGGAGCCGCTTCACCAGCCCTTCCACCTCGGCCATGATCTGCGGGGTGTCCGGGGCTCCCGCGCACAGCACCAGCTGGACGTCCGGCGGCAGCAGCTCGGCAGCGCGCAGCAGGTACGGCAGACCCTTCTGGCGGGTGATCCGCCCCACGAACACGATGGAGGGCTTGGATGCGTCCACTCCGAGTTGCGCGAGGAGCTCGGGGTCGTCGACGGGATGCCATGCCTCCACGTCGATGCCGTTGTAGATGACGCGCACCTTGCCGGGGTCGAGCGACGGGTAGCTGCGCAGGATGTCACCGCGCATGCCCTCGCTCACCGCCACGATMGCGGCCGCTCCTTCGTATGCCGTCTTCTCGATGTAGCTCGACACCGCATACCCGCCGCCGAGCTGCTCCGACTTCCAGGGCCTGAGCGGCTCGAGACTGTGCGCTGTCACGATGTGCGGGATGCCGTGCAGCAGCGATGCCAGGTGTCCGGCGAAGTTCGCGTACCAGGTGTGGCTGTGCACCACATCGGCACCCGCGGCATCCGTCACGATCGCAAGGTCGGTGCCGAGGGTCTGGATGGCGGCATTCGCGCTGGCGAGCTCGGCCGGAACCGCGTACGCGGTCGTTCCCGGCTCGTCCCGCTCGACCCCGAAAGCCCGCACCTGGACGTCGATCGACTCCCGGAGCGCCTTCACCAGCTCCGTGACGTGGACGCCTGCTCCGCCGTAGATCTCCGGCGGATACTCCTTCGTGATGATGTCGACGCGCATGGCACGAAACCTAGTACACCAAGACACTCCGGTGAACCCGGCTACCGATCTGACGACAGGCGGCCCTAGGGTGGGTCCCATGCCAGCAGCGCCGAAGGTGTTCGGAATCGTCCTCGCCGGTGGCGAGGGCAAGCGCCTCATGCCCCTCACCGCGGATCGAGCGAAACCTGCGGTGCCGTTCGGCGGCCAGTACAGGCTGATCGACTTCGCCATCTCGAACCTCATCAACTCGGGGCTCCGGCAGATCGTCGTGCTGACCCAGTACAAATCGCACAGTCTCGACCGCCATATCTCGCAGACGTGGCGCATGTCGGCGCTGCTCGACTCGTACGTGGCCTCCGTGCCCGCGCAGCAGCGCCTCGGCAAGCGGTGGTTCTCGGGCTCCGCAGATGCGATCCTGCAGAGCCTCAACCTGATCAACGACGAGAAGCCCGACATCGTCGTGGTCATCGGCGCCGATCACGTGTATCGCATGGACTTCCGGCAGATGCTGGATGCCCACATCCAGTCCGGTGCGCAGGCGACGGTCGCCGGCATCCGCCAGCCGATCTCGCTGGCGAACCAGTTCGGCGTGATCGACATCGGCGAGGACAACCGGATCAACGAGTTCCTCGAGAAGCCGCAGAACCCGACCGGGCTCGCCGATTCCCCGGGCGAAGTGCTCGCCTCGATGGGCAACTACATCTTCGACGCCCAGGCGCTGATCGACGCGGTCGAGGCCGATGGCGAGCTGCCCACGTCGAACCACGACATGGGCGGCGACATCGTCCCGTACTTCGTCGGTCGCGGCGAAGCCGGGGTCTACGACATGAAGCGCAACGACGTGCCGGGATCCACCGATCGCGACCGCGACTACTGGCGGGACGTCGGGACGATCGACTCGTTCTTCGACGCCCACCAGGACCTCATCTCGACCCTGCCGATCTTCAACCTGTACAACATGGAGTGGCCCATCCACTCCCAGACGGTCAACTCGCCGCCCGCGAAGTTCGTGCGCGACTCCGTCGGGCGGATGGGCAACGCGATCGACTCGATCGTGTCGCTGGGGTCGGTCCTGTCAGGGACGCACCTGGAGCGCAGCGTTGTCGGGCCCTGGACCCTCTCCGGCGGCGGATCGACGATCACGGACTCGGTCCTGTTCGACCACGTCCGGGTGGGTGCGGGCGCCCGGGTGCACCGCGCGATCCTCGACAAGAACGTCGTCCTCCACGATGGCGCCACCGTCGGGGTCAATCGCGAGCGCGACCTCGCCCGCGGCTTCACCGTGACCGAGAGCGGCATCACCGTGGTGGGCAAGGGCGCGATCATCGAGCGCTGAGCACGAGCTGCTCCCGCCGCGTCGTCGGGCGCTTCGGCGTCCCGGTACGGTGGACGTCGTGCCTGCGACATCCACCCGCTTCCTCGTGGTCCTCGATGCCGACTCGACGCTGATCCGCAACGAGGTCATCGAGCTCATCGCAGACGAAGTGGGCCGTGGTGCCGAGGTGGCCGCAGCCACCGAAGCGGCGATGCGGGGCGAAGTGGATTTCGCCACCAGTCTGCGCTCTCGCGTGCGCGCGCTCGCCGGGGTGCCGGTGTCGGCGTTCGGGCACGTGCTGGCGCGGATCGAGCCGACGCCCGGCGTGCGCGAGCTCACCGCCGCCGTCCACGAGCGCGGAGGTCGGGTGGGCGTCGTCTCGGGCGGCTTCCACGAGATCCTCGACACGATCGCCCCCGCGCTCGGCGCTGACGTCTGGCGCGCCAATCGGCTCGCGGTCTCGGGCGGCGTGCTGTCCGGTGAAGTGGACGGCGGGATCGTGGATGCCGAGGTCAAGGCGCAGACCCTCAGCGCCTGGGCGCACGACGCGGGGGTCGCACTGTCTCACACGATCGCCATCGGCGACGGAGCGAACGACCTGCGGATGATGGCGATCGCGGGGCTCGGCATCGCCTTCAACGCGAAGCCCGCGGTCCGGGCACAGGCCGATCTCGTCGTGGGGCCGGTCGATCTGCGCGAGGTCATCCCGCTCCTCCCCTGACACGTGAACTCTCAGCGGTGCAGGATGTCGGAGGGCGCAGCTAGCGTCGGGGGATGGACATCATCCTGGTTCCGGGCCTGTGGCTCGACTCGTCTTCATGGGATCCCATCGTCGCGCCGCTCGAGGCTGCCGGCCACGACGTGCACGCACTGACCATGCCCGGTGTGGGGGTTCCCGCGCCCGCGTCGTCCGATATCGGCATCGCCCAGTGGGTCGATGCGGTGGTCCACGAGGTCGACGCCTTCGAGGGACCGGTGGTGCTGGTCGGCCATTCGGGCGGCGGCAACGTCGTGTGGGGTGCGGCGGACGCCCGTGCCGAGCGCATCGCCCGCGTCGTCTTCGTCGACGCGGTGCCGCCACCGGACGGTCGCGGCATCTCCGAGTTCGACATCGTCGACGGGGTCATCCCCTTCCCGGGCTGGGATTTCTTCGACGAGCCCGATGTCGCCGACCTCGACCCGCAGGTGCGAGAGCGGACAGCCGCGAGGATGGCATCCGTCCCGGCCAGGGTGCCGACCGATCCTCTCGCCCTGGGCAACGCCGCCCGTCATCGGGTGCCGGCGACGATCCTCTCCGGCGGTCAGGACGAGAGCGCACTGCGCGCCGCCCTCGCCGACTGGGGGCCGTGGGCAGACGAGTTCGCGGCTCTCGAAGCCGTCGAAGTCGTGACACTCGGCACCGGACACTGGCCGCAGTTCTCGCAGCCCGATCTGCTCGCCGAGAAGATCCTCGCCGCCATAGAGCGGTGAGCGCGGAGGCGATGGTGAGCGCGCTGCGCGGCTGTCAGTGCCCCATGCCGAGACCGCCGTCGACCGGAATCACGGCGCCGGAGATGTACGCGGAGTTCTCCGACGCGATCCACGTGACCACGCCGGCGACTTCGTCGGGCGTGGCGAACCGACCCGCCGGGATGTTGCGCTTGTACTCCGCCTGCGTCTCGTCGGGAAGAGCGGCCGTCATGTCGGTCTCGATGAAGCCGGGAGCGACCACGTTGGCGGTGATGCCGCGGCTTCCGAGCTCGCGGGTGAGCGAGCGGGCGAAGCCCACGAGGCCGGCCTTCGACGAGGCGTAGTTGATCTGGCCGGGCGATCCGTAGAGCCCGACGACGCTCGAGATGAGGATGACCCGTCCCCACTTCGCGMGGAGCATGCCCTTCGACGCCCGCTTGACGACGCGGAACGCGCCGCCCAGGTTCGTCGCGACGACACTGTCGAAGTCGTCCTCCGTCATGCGCAGCAGCAGGGTGTCCTTCGTGACTCCCGCGTTCGCGACGACGATCTCCACCGGACCCAGCGCCGCCTCGACCTCGGTGAAGGCGGCGTCGACGGCAGCGGCATCCGTCACATCAGCGCGAACGGTGAGCGTTCCCTCTGGGCCCTCGCCCGAGCGGGCCGTCACGGCGACCTTGTAGCCCTCTGCGACGAAGCGCTCTGCGATGGCGCGGCCGATGCCGCGGTTCCCGCCGGTGACGAGGACGACGCGATCAGTGGACATGGAGGCTCCCGGGCGGTCATGACGGTGGACCCCATCAGCCTATCGGCGCCGTTTGACAGGCCCGGGCGGCGCTGGAAGCCTGGAGTCGACACGAAAGGCGATGCCACGACATGAGCGACCCGAACAACGGCGGCACCCCCGCCGGTGAGAACAACCCCCAGCCGCCGGCGTACGGCCAGTCCGCACCGACGTATGGTCAGCCCGCGCCGCCCGCGTATGGTCAGCAGGCCCCCGGCTCCACCACCCCTCCCGCCTACGCGGCTCCCTCCTACGGCGCGGCCCCCGCGTACGGCGCATACTCAGCGCCTCGCAAGACGAACACCCTCGCCGTCGTGTCGCTGATCTCGTCGCTCGTGGGATTCTTCATCCTGCCGTTCATCGGCTCTGTGGTCGGCATCATCACGGGACACATGTCTCTCAGCCAGATCAAGCGCACGGGTGAAGGCGGTCGTGGCCTGGGTCTCGCGGGAACGATCGTCGGGTGGGTCGGCCTGGCCCTGGCGATCATCGGCACGATCGTCCTCATCGCCTGGGCGAGCTACTTCTTCTCGAACATGCAGGAATATCAGACGATGTGACCGTGGGCACGGCCGCACCTCCGCGCGCGGCGTACCCTTGAATCATCGTGAAGAACTCGAGCGGAGCACAGTCTGCAACCTCGCTCCCGCGTGCGCCTCAGGACGAGGTGGGGGCCCGTTCGCGGCGCTATCTCATCACGATGGGCGTGCGTGTCGCCTGCTTCATCCTCATGGTCGCCGTGCAGCCCTACGGCTGGTACACGTGGGTGTTCGCCCTCGGGGCGGTCGTGCTCCCGTACGTCGCGGTCGTCACCGCGAACGTCGGGCAGGACTCGCGAGCGACGCGGCGAAGCGAGAGCCCCGAGCGCGCACTGCCGGCGACCCCGTCCCCGATGACGCAGGCCGGCGACACCGGTGTGGTTCGGATCGTGGAGCAGCGTTCGATCGGCTCCGAGTCCGCGCCCCGCGTGGCCGACGAGCCGCCGGCCTCGGCGCCCGACCAGCGGGACGCGCCGGCATGACCGCAGCGACCGAGACCGCGACCTGTTCGCGGGCGGGGTGCCGCGCGCCGGCGACGTGGCGCGTCGACTGGCGCAATCCCCGCATCCACGCGCCCGATCGGCGCAAGACCTGGGTCGCCTGCGACGAGCACCGCGACTTCCTCCGAGACTTCCTCGCGACACGAGACTTCCCCGTCGAGGTCGCTCCGCTCGAGGCGGATGATCCCTCGTGAGCCGACAGGATGCCCCCGCCGCGGTCCGCTGGACCGCGTACGTCGCCGTGGCCGTGGTCTTCGCCATCGCCTGCGCCTTCCTCGCCAACTGGCAGTTCACGCGGAATGCGCAGCGGTCGGCCCAGCTCGCTCTCGTCGAGCAGAACTACGATGCCCCTCCCGTCAGCCTCGACGAGCTGATCCCCACGGGAGGCGCGTTCGACCCCGCCGACGAATGGCATCCCGTCGCGCTGACGGGCGTCTACCTCGCAGACGACCAGCTCCTCGTGCGAGGGCGAGCCCACGGCGGCAGCGCGGCCTACGAGGTGCTCGTGCCGTTCGAGCTCGAGAACGGTCGGGTGCTGCTCGTCGATCGGGGCTGGGTGGCGCCCGGCGAGAAGCAGAACGAACCCGACGTCGTTCCTGCGCCTCCTCAGGGCACTGCGACGGTGATCGTCCGCCTGCGTCCCGGCGAGCCCCTTCCCGCCTCTGGCCGGTCGGCACCCGAGGGCCAAGTGCCCACGATCCACCTGCCGACCGTGGCCGACGCCATCGATCCCGCGGCCGGTGAAGCCCTCGAGCTGAGCGCCTACGGCCTCATGGACTCCGAGGACCCGGCGCCGGCGACCCGGCCTGAGCCGCTCGAGGCGCCCTCGGCCGATCCGGGACCCCACCTGTCGTATGCGATCCAGTGGATCCTCTTCGCGATCATGGGCTTCGTCTTCATCGGCTACATCATCCGCACCGAGCGGGCCCACAGGCGGGAAGAAGCCGAGGATGCGGCGCTCGGCGACGAAGCGGCATCCCCTCGCGATCCTGCCGTGAAGCGGCGCTCCCGCGACCGGGACGCCGAAGCAGAGGACGCGCTCGTCGAGTCGAGCGGGAACTGACGCGAGCGACCGATCGACCGGCGTGTGCGCCTCCCCGTGGAGGAAGCCTTACGCCAGCTCGACCAGCTCTGCGTAGTCGCGGCCCCAGAGATCCTCGACGCCGTCCGGCAGAATGAGGACCCGCTCCGGGTTGAGCGCCTCCACGGCACCCTGATCGTGGGAGACGAGGACCACCGCCCCCTCGTAGTGGGCGAGAGCGCCCAGGATCTCCTCGCGAGAGGCGGGATCGAGGTTGTTCGTCGGCTCATCGAGCAGCAGCATGTTCGCCGATGACACGACCAGCGTCGCGAGCGACAGTCGCGTCTTCTCTCCCCCGGACAGCACGCCGGCAGGCTTGAGCACATCGTCGCCCGTGAAGAGGAACGAGCCCAGGACCTTCCGGGCATCCGTCGCAGTGATGTCGGGGGCCGCCGACATCATGTTCTCGAGCACCGAGCGCGAGACATCCAGGTTCTCGTGCTCCTGTGCGTAATAGCCGATCTTGAGGCCGTGGCCGGGTTCGAGCTGGCCGGTGTCGGGCTTGTCGACGCCGGCGAGGATGCGCAGCAGCGTCGTCTTGCCCGCGCCGTTGAGTCCCAGCACGACGACCTTCGACCCGCGGTCGATCGCGAGGTCGACGTCGGTGAAGATCTCGAGCGACCCATACGACTTCGACAGCCCGGATGCCATGAGCGGCGTCTTGCCACAGGCTGCGGGTTTCGGGAACCGGAGCTTCGCGACGCGCTCCTCCTGGCGGACGTCGTCCAGGCCCGACAGCATCTTCTCGGCGCGCGCGACCATCTGGTGCGCGGCGGCTGCCTTCGACGCCTTCGCGCCGAAGCGGGCGGCCTGCAGCTGCAGCTGCGTCGCCTTCTTCTCGACGTTGACGCGCTCCTTCTTGCGGCGCTCCTCATCGGCGACGCGCTGGCGGAGGTAGTTCTTCCAGTTCATGTTGTAGACGTCGATCACCTGGCGGTTGGCGTCCAGGTAGAACACGCGGTTGACGGTCTCGCCGACGAGCTCGACGTCGTGGCTGATGACGATCAGGCCGCCCTTGTAGTTCTTGAGGAACTCGCGGAGCCACACGACGCTGTCAGCGTCGAGGTGGTTGGTGGGCTCGTCGAGGATCATCGACTCGGCATCCGAGAACAGGATGCGCGCGAGTTCGATGCGGCGCCGCTGACCACCCGAGAGCGTGCTGAGGGGCTGGTCCAGGATCCGGTCGGGAAGAGAGAGGTTGTGGGCGATCGAGGCCGCCTCGGCCTCGGCGGTGTAGCCGCCGAGGGCTTCGAAGCGCTCGGTGAGGTTCGCGTACTTCCGCATGGCCTTGGCTGCGGCATCCGGAGAATCGGAGCCCATCGCGAGAGATGCCTCGTGCATGCCGAGTGCGAGCGTGCCGAGTCCCCGCGCGTCGAGGATCCGGGTGCGGGCCAGCATCTCGGGATCGCCCGAGCGCGGGTCCTGGGGCAGGTAGCCGAGTTCGCCGTGGCGGTCGACCCTGCCGTCGGCGGGAAGCAGGTCGCCGGCGAGCACCTTCGTCAGCGTCGTCTTGCCGGCGCCGTTGCGCCCGACCAGACCGACTTTGTCGCCGTCCGAGACGCGGAACGACACGTCCGACATGAGGACGCGCGCGCCTACGCGGATTTCGAGGTCGTGCACGGCGAGCACAGCGGACGTCCGTTTCGTAGAGGGAGAGTTGCCGACCGAGAGGCCAGCCACTCAGTATATTCGTCGCGACCTGGACGAAGACCCGGCCCGAAGTGCCGTCAGGCTGCGAAGCGCGGACCGGCACTGCCCCCCTGTTGAGAGGAATGGCACATCAGGATGCCGCGGCATTGGTACGTCATCTCCGAGAGCCGCGCCGGACCACCGCCATAGTATGAGTCGCGACACCGCCCTTCCCCTTCCCGCCGTTCCCGGCGGGACACGAAGCCAAGGAGCTCCATGTCCGCTCTCTCCGCCGCCCCTGCAGCACCCGCCCGAGTCCCGGTTCTCGCAGACCTCATCGCCCGCCCCTCCGCACGCGCCCGAGCCTTCGCGCTCGACGCCGGGCTCGTCGTCGCCGGCGCCGCCGTCGTCGCACTCCTGGCGCAGGTCGAGATCCCCCTGTGGCCTGTGCCGATCACCGGGCAGACGCTCGGGGTCATCGTGGTCGGCGCGGCGCTGGGAGCCTGGCGCGGTGCCGCTGCTCTCACGACCTACCTGCTCGTCGGACTCGCCGGCCTGCCGGTGTTCGCAGGGTTCACGGGCACGGTCGCCGCGCTCGGCAAGCCCAGCTTCGGATTCATCGTCGGCTTCATCGCCTCCGCCTTCGTGGCTGGGTGGTTCGCGCAGCGCGCGTGGGATCGCAAGCCGCTTCTCGCCTTCGCCGGGTTCGCACTCGCGAGCGTCATGCCGTTCGTGTTCGGCATCCCGTACATGGCCTTCATCCTGAACGTCGTCGGCGGTGGCGAGTTCTCGTTCGAGCAGATCCTCGGGTTCGGCCTCTGGCCGTTCATCGTCGGCGGGATCATCAAGGCGGGCATCGCGGCCCTCCTCATCCCCGGCGCCTGGGCCCTCGTGCGGAAGGCCGACAAGACCAAGGACGCCTGACCTCTCCGTCGYGCACGAAGGACCCCGGCCGATCGGCCAGGGTCCTTCTGCGTGACGGGCGCAGCCCCGCTCAGCCCTGGGCGACCGCTGTCGCCGTCGCCAGYTGCTCCACGATCGAGGGGAGGATCCACGGCAGGGTCAGAGCGGTCGGCGAGATCGCGGCGACGTTCTCCTCGCCGATGATGGCGCCGACGGCTCCCTTCCCGACGGCGGGGATGATGCCCGTGCGGTCCGAGGTGAGGAAGGTCGTCAGCGCCTCCTGGCTGTCGGTCTGCGTGAAGATCACGTCGGCATCGATCTTGTCGAGGTTCTCGCTGCTCACGGTCGTATAGAACGTCGACTCTCCTGTGTCGAGGTCGGTGACGGCGGGCGCGGACGTGAAGCCAAGATCCTCGAGGATCTCCACCCGCGGGTCGGCGGGCAGATACAGGTAGAACGTGTCGACATCGTCAGCGGCGTACGCGATGCTCGTTCCCTGGAATTCGGGATGCTGGGCCGCAGCGTCCTCGACGAGGCCGTCCAGGTCGCCGATGAGCTGCTCAGCCTCATCCGCAAGGCCGAGAACCGTGCCCGTGTCGGTGATCACATCGCGCCAGGGCGTGGACCAGAGCGCCTCTTCAGGCGCGACGACCGGGATGCCGGCCGCAGTGACGGCGTCGTACTCCTCCTGCGTGAGGCCCGAGTACGAGGCGATGAGCACATCGGGATCGGTGGCCAGGAGCTCCTCCACCGAGAGCTCGTAGGTCGCATTGTCGAGGATCACGGGCGACTCGCCGCCGAGCTTCTCGATCGCGTCCTCGACCCAGGGCGTGATGCGGTCATCGCCCCCGCCGTAGTCCATCGAGGCCATCGCGACGGGGACGATTCCGAGTGCGAGCACGGCGTCGGTGGCTCCCCAGCCCCACGTCGCCACGCGCGCCGGCGCCGTGTCGATCGTGGTCTCGCCGTAGATGTGCTCGAAGGTCACGGGAAAGGCCGTCGAGTCCCCCGGGGCCGCCGAGGCCGGGGAGTCCGGCGCCGCTCCAGACGATCCGGCGCACCCGCTCAGAATGAGGGCGCCGGCTGCCGCGAGCGCACCGAGGGCACCCAGGCGTCGGAAGGGTCTGACGGGACGAACGGGAGAAGACATTGCTGTGGTGCTTCCTTTCGTGGGGTCATTCCGTGTCGGCGGCGACGTGCGAGCCACCGGGAACGGGAACGACGAGTGGGGTCTGGGTGAGCGGGTCGGAAATGACGAGCGCATCGAGCGAGAACGCCTCCGAGATGACCTCGGCGGTGATGACCTCCGACGCCGTCCCCTTCGCGACGATCCGGCCGTGCGACATCACGACGAGGTCATCGGCGTATCGGGCCGCGAGATTCAGTTCGTGCAGGACGACGACGATCGTCGTGCCGTCGGTGCGGTTGAGGTCACGCAGCAGGTCGAGGACCTCGATCTGATGGCTCAGGTCGAGGAAGGTCGTCGGCTCGTCGAGCAGCAGGATCCTTGGGTTCTGCGCAAGCGCCATCGCGATCCAGACGCGCTGGCGCTGTCCGCCCGACAGGTCGCCGACGGGCCGGTCGGCGAGCTCCGAGACTCCCGTACGCCGCATCGCCTCCTCCACCCGCTCGGTATCTGCGGCGTTCCATCGCTGGAAGACGCCGCGATGCGGGTGACGGCCGCGGGCGACGAGCTCGGTGACGGTCAGCCCGTCCGGCGCGGACGGATGCTGCGGCAGCAGTCCGACGGTCTGCGCGAAGCCGCGGCGTGGGATCGTCGCGACATCCGCTCCATCCAGCTCGACCCGGCCGGCGAGCGGACTGTTCACCCGGGCGAGAACGCTCAGGAGGGTGGATTTGCCGCAGGCATTCGCGCCGATGATCATCGTGATGCGTCCTGGCGCGATCTCCAGGTCGAGGCCCTCGATCACGCGACGGCCGGGATAGCCCGCCGAGAGAGCCCTCGCGGCGAGCACGGGGGCGGCGGGGCCAGAGCGGGCAGGACCGGGCGACGCGGTCACAGCTGACGTCCCTTCGAAGTCGTGAGCAGCCAGAGCAGGAAGACCGCCCCGAGAGCGCCGGTCACCACGCCCACCGGCAGCGAGATGCCCGGAACCGCGTACTGCGCGATGAGATCGGCGCCGGCCAGCAGAAGTGCGCCGACGGCGGCGCTCGTGCCGATGGCGACGGCTCCGTGCCCCAAGAGCGGGCGCGCGATCGCCGGAGCGCACAGCGCGATGAACGAGATCGGGCCGACGAACGCGCAGGTGGTGGAGGTCAGCAGCACCGCCACGACGACCGTGACGACCCGGACCGCATCCGGTCGCACCCCGAGCGAGACGGCGGTGCCGGCGCCCAGCTGTGTCAGAGGCAGCCACCGCGCGCACGCGAGGATCGCGGGCAGAGCGACCACCGAGACGATGAGCACCACAGCGACGTTCCACCACGGCGTCGATGCGAGACTGCCCGTGAGCCAGATGAGCGCCGCCTGCGCGAGCTCGACCTGCGCGCGGGTCATGAGATAGCCCGTGATGGCGACGCACAGGAACGCGACGCCGATCCCGGCGACCACGAGGCGGTACTCGCCGTCGCCGCGCCGGCTGCCCGCGAGCAGCAGGAAGGCCGCCACGACGAGTCCTCCGACGAAGGCCACGACCGCGAGGAAGGGCCCTGTGATGCCGAGCACGAGGATGCCGAACACAGCGGCGACGCCTGCTCCTCCGCTGATCCCGAGCAGGTCGGGGCTCGCGAGCGGGTTGGAGAGCAGCGACTGCAGCAGTGCACCCGAGACGCCGAGCGCCGCACCGGCGACGATGGCCATCGAGAGCCGAGGCGCGCGGAGCTGGAACACGACATAGCTCTCGATCCGCTCGCCGCCGCCCCAGAGAGTCCGCCACAGATCCCCCGGCGCCAGGGCGTAGTCCCCGACCGACAGCGAGATCGCGGCGACCACGGCCAGCGACAGCAGGACGCCCGTGACGACGATGATCCGGCGGCGCCGCACGCGTGCACGGACGACCGCGACGGTCGGCGCGGGCGCGGGCCCTGTCGACACAGCGGTCACAGGACCACCTGCCGTCGCCGGAGGACGAGCGAGATGAGCATCGGCGCGCCGACGAAGGCGACGACGAGTCCTGCCTGCACCTCTCCGGGAGGCGCGATCACGCGACCGAGGACATCGGCGATCAGGAGCACGAGGGCTCCGGCCGGCGCGCCGATGAGCAGGAGCCAGCGATAGTCCGACCCGACGAGCCCGCGGAGGGTGTGCGGAACGAGCAGCCCGAGGAACACGATGGGGCCCGCGATCGCCGTCGCTCCCCCGCAGAGCAGGATGGTCGCCAGGATGCCGAGCGTGCGCGTGCGTGCGACATTGTGACCGAGCCCGGTCGCCGTGTCGTCGCCCAGAGCGATCAGGTCGAGGCCGCGTGCGCAGAGTCCGGCCAGGATCATCCCCGCGATGATGGGAACCACCACGGCGGCCGCGGAGTCGAGGCCCCTGGCCGTCAGCCCGCCGACCTGCCAGTAGCGGTAGACGTCGAGCGCCCGGATGCTGGTGGTGAGGATGAAGAGGCTCACGGCCGTGAGCCCGGCCGTGACGGCGGCGCCCGTCAGGGCGAGCTTCGCGGGGTTGCCGCCGTCGGGTCCGCGTGAGCCGATGACGGCGACGACCGCCGCCGCGACCGCTGCGCCCAGGAAGGCGAACCACACGAAGCCCGAAGGCTGGGTGATCCCGAGCAGCGTGATGGCACTGAGGACCGCGACCGAGGCGCCGGCGTTCACCCCGAGCAGCCCGGGGTCTGCGAGCGGATTGCGAGTGAGGCCCTGCATGAGCGTGCCGGCGACGGCGAGCGCTGCGCCGGCGAGGATCCCGATGACCGTGCGGGGCACCCGCTGGGTGAGGACCACCGTGTGGTCGTTGTTGCCGGGCTCGGCTGCGAAGAGGGCCTGGATCACCGACGAGGGCGCGATGGCGCGCGCCCCCACGCCGAGGCTGAGGACGACCGCGCCCGCGAGCAGGACGATGACGCAGGCCAGTACGACGCGCGCCCGTCGGGTGCGGGCGGCGCTGTTCATTCGATCCGCTCTGCCTGACCCAGCCGCCAGTAGCCCATGAATGCGACGCGCTTGCGATCGACCCCGTGCTGACTGACCAGCAGGCGGCGGAGGGTCTTCACCGTTGCCGCCTCACCGGCGATCCACGCATAGAACTCCCCGTCCCCGTCCTCGGGGCTGTCCCACAGCAGTTCGCTGTCGACGTCGATGTCGGCGACCTCCTGACGGCGCGGAGCAGCGGCGCGAGCGAGCACCTCGAGGTTCGTGCCCGTCCAGTCGGTGAGGGCCTCGATCAGCGACGTCCCATGGGCGCGGTCCTGACGAGGGAGCCACCGCAGTCGGAACCTCGGGGGGCACGCCACCGGGACGACGTCGGCCGCTGTCGGAATCTCGATGAACGCGTCGACCTCGAAGTCAGCGGGAAGCATCTCGAGGATCGAAAGGATCGCGGGGACCGCGGTTTCGTCCCCGGCGAGGACGACTCGCCGTGCCGTGCCCGGATGCCAATCCAACCCGCCACCCGAGTGAGGGCTGCGCGCGTCGGGACCCACGATGATCAGGCGCTGCCCTGCCGTGGCGCTCTCCGCCCACGCGCCGGCCGGTCCCGCGTCGTGGTGCACGACGAAATCGACATCGAGTTCCCGTCGCTCGGGGTCGATCCGCCGGACGGTGTAGGTGCGGAACGCATTCCGCTGTGCCGTCGGCAGCGCCCGCCAGCGCTCGTACCAGTCTCCGGCGCCGTCGTCCTGACCCAGATCCGAGAAGGTGCCGTCGGCATGCGGCAGCACGATCTTGATGCGCTGATCCAGCCGTGCCACCCCGAAATGCTCGAACTCCGCAGCCGTGAAGGTGACCCGCATGAAGTGCGGCGTCAGGCGGCGTACCCGGGCGACTTCGGCCGTGTACGGACGGTACGCAGGCCGGACGGCGGTCTGAGTCGGAGTCATGACGTTAGGCTAGCCTTACCTCACGTCGGATGCCAAATGGGGTTGCGGTTCACCGTCCTGATTCGTGCGCGTGCCCGAGACGGAGGCCGGGGATGAGAGAGATCAGCGCCAGCGTCGCCGCGATGACGAACACCGCCGGGAACGCGGCATCCGTTCCCGCGAGGGCTGTGAAGACGAGGCCCATGGCGGCGGTGGCCGTGGCGGAGCCCACCGAATCCGAGATCGACAGGGCCGAGGAGTTGAAGCCCTGGTTCTGAGGGGTGGAGTAGGCCAGGGTGAGGACAGTGAGTCGCGGATACATGAGTCCCATGCCCGCTCCGGCGAGCGCCCAGCCGGCGATCACGACCGCGGGCGTGAGGTGCAGTGCTGCGGTGATCGCGGCGATCACCGTCGCCGTCGCGAGCAGAGCCGTACCGACAGCCGCGATGCGCGCGTTGCCGATCCGATCCCCCACCCTCCCCTGCACGTCGGATGCGACCGCCCACGCGAGCGCCGCGGCGGTGAGTCCGAGCCCCGCCCAGGTCGGCGAGAAGCCGTAGTCCTCGATCAGCAGGTAGGGGACGTAGATCTCGGCGCCGAAGAGCGATCCGGCGATGAGCCCGCGCATGAGCACGACGCTGGGCAGCCCCCGTGCCGCGACGAGCGTTCGCCGCGGCAGGAGCGGCCGGACCGCGAGGACGATCACGAGGACGGATGCCGCGACCGCCGCCGCCGCGAACTGCCCCAGCTCTCCGGCGAGACTCAAGGCCAGCGCTCCGACCGCGACCGCGGCGGCGCACGCAAGACGAGGCCCCACGCGATCCGACGACGGATGCTCGGTCCCCAGCGGGATTCCCCAGAGCTTCGTGGCCACCATGATGAAGGCGACGACGGTGAGCGCCGCCACCCCGAGGAAGACCCACCGCCAGTGCAGGTACTCCGTCACCGCCCCTGCCAGGAAGGGGCCGACGAGCGAGGGGATCACCCACGCGGCCGAGAACGCGGCGAACACGCGGCCGTGCAGCGCGGGCGGGTAGACCCGCGCGACGACGACGTACAGTGCGACGGTCTGCCCGCCCGTGCCGAGGCCCTGCACGAGGCGCCCGACGACGAGGACGGCCATCGTGGGAGCGAGTCCCGAGACGACGAGCCCTGTCACGAACAGCGCGACCGAGACGGTCAGCGGCCAGACCGGACCCGAGCGGTCGCTCCATGCCCCGACCGCCACCATGCCGATCACGCTGGTGGCGAGTGTCCCGGCGAACGCGATGGCGTACAGGGCGGCGCCGTTCAGATCGTCGCTCACGACCGGCATGACGGTCGTGACCGCCAGAGACTGCGTCGCCGCAAGGAAGATGAGCGCCACCGCTCCGGCCGTCACCCAGACGAAGCGGGCGTCCCAGACGGATCCGGGGCGCTCGACCTCGGCGCTCATGAGCCGGCCAGGGATCCCACCCGCTCGATCGCCTCACGGAGCAGATCCGGAGAGCAGGCGAAGTTGATGCGGACGTGCCCCTTGCCCTCGTCGCCGAAGAGCGGCCCGTGGTGGAACGCGACGCGAGCGTGGCGGCGGAGATGCGGAGCGGGGTTGTCCCCCCAGCCGTACGCCGACACGTCGACCCACGCCAGGAAGCCGGCATCCGGGATCCGGTAGCGCGCCTCGGGAAGATGCTCCGAGAGGAGGTCTGCGAGCAGCCGCCTGTTCTCATCGAGGGCTGCGAGGAGGCTGTCCAGCCACGGATCGCTCTCGGGAGCCAGCGCCGCATTGTTGGCGAGCGCGCCGAAGAGGCCGGTGCGCCATTCCACCTCCCAGGGCAGCGCCCGCAGCACCTTCGCCTGGTCGAGGCCGCCGCCGATCATCACGGCGCACTTGAGCCCTGCGAGGTTGTAGCTCTTGCTCGCGCTCGTCACCGTGTAGCCCACGCCGCGCGCGGCATCCGAGACGGCGAGGAAGGGGGTGAACGGCACGTCGCCGTGTGCGAGCGGACCGTGGATCTCGTCGGAGATCACGACGGCGCCGTGCGCCGCTGCGATCTCGGCGAGGGCCGCGAGGCTCGCGGCGGTGTGCACGGTGCCGGTGGGGTTGTGCGGATTGCAGAGGAGCACGGCGCGGGCACCGGAGGCGAGGGCCGCCTCGATCCCGGGGAGGTCGAGCTCCCATCCGGCATCCGACCTCTGCAGCGGAACCCGCTCGACCACCGCGCCCGCCTCTTCGACGGTGTCATAGAACGGGGGGTACACGGGAGGCGTGACGATGACGCGGTCTCCGGGCTCGGTCACGGCGCGGAGGATCTCGACGACGCCCATCATGACGTCTGCCGTCCAGAACACCCTGTCGGGATCGACGGTCCAGCCCCAGCGGCGGTCCGCGAATCCGACGAATGCCTCGCGGACGCCGGGGTCGGGCGGGGTGTAGCCGGTATCGCCCAGCTCAACCGCGCGCGTCAGCACCCGGGTGATCGCCGGCGCGAGCGCGTAGTCCATCTCGGCGACGAAGAACGGCAGGACATCGTCGGGATACTTCCGCCACTTGGTGCTCGACCGCTGTCGCAGCTCGTCCAGGGGCAGGGCCTTGAGTGGGGTCACGCTCACCAGACGAGCCTAATCGAGGGGCTCGTCCGGCCCTCATCGCGCGTCATCGTGTGAAGCACAGTGAGAGGACCCGGCGTCAGATCGCGAAGCCGAGCGCCCTCATCATGTCGCGGCCGTCGTCGGTGATCCGCTCGGGACCCCACGGCGGCATCCACACCCAGTTGATGCGGAATCTCTCCACGACCTCGTCGAGCGCCTGCGCGGTCTGCTCTTCGAGGACATCGGTCAGCGGGCAGCCCGCTGAGGTGAGGGTCATGTGGATCACGAGAGCGTCGTTCTCGTCATCCCATGCCAGATCGTAGATGAGGCCCAGATCGACGACGTTGATCCCCAGTTCGGGGTCCATCACGTCCTTCAGCGCTTCTGTGACCTCGTCGAACTTCTCGGGTGTGAGCGTCGCGGTCATGCTCGGATCCTACGCCTCGGCATCGGCGCCGGCTTCGGCGAGCGGCTCGAGGAAGCGGTCGTAGCCCTCGTTCTCCAGACGCTCGGCGAGCTCCGGGCCGCCCTCCTCCACGATCCGCCCCGCGACCATGACGTGCACGTAGTCGGGGTGGATGTAGCGGAGGATGCGGGTGTAGTGCGTGATGAGCAGCACGCCGAGGTTCGTCTCGGCCTTGGCGCGGTTGACGCCCTCCGAGACGATCTTCAGCGCGTCGACGTCGAGGCCCGAGTCCGTCTCATCGAGCACGGCGATCTTCGGCTTGAGCAGCTCGAGCTGAAGGATCTCGTGGCGCTTCTTCTCGCCGCCCGAGAAGCCCTCGTTGACGTTGCGCTGGGCGAACTTGCCGTCCATGCGGAGGTGCTTCATGGCCTCCTTGACGTCCTTCGTCCAACTGCGCAGCGACGGCGCCTCGCCGTCGATCGCCGTCTTGGCGGTCCGGAGGAAGTTGGTGACGGTGACGCCGGGGATCTCGACGGGGTACTGCATGGCGAGGAAGAGACCCGCGCGAGCGCGCTCGTCCACCGTCATGGCGAGGACGTCCTCGCCGTCGAGCGTGATGGTTCCGCTCGTCACGGTGTACTTCGGGTGACCGGCGATCGTGTACGCGAGCGTCGACTTGCCCGAGCCGTTGGGGCCCATGATCGCGTGCGTCTGACCCGTCTGGACCGTGAGGGTGACGCCGTTGAGGATCGGGATGGTGCCCTCGTCGGTCTCGACGGTGACGTGGAGGTCTCGGATCTCGAGAACAGGCATGGGGGTTCCTTCTCAGTTCACAGCGATGTTCACGGCGGGGTCGATGAGCACGTCATCGCCCTCGATCGTGACGGCGTACACCGGGACCGGTTCGTACGCGGGGAGGTTGAGGGGCTTGCCGGTGCGCAGCGAGAACGCCGAGCCGTGGGCCCAGCACTCGAGCGCCTCGTCATCGACGAAGCCTTCGGCGAGCGACACGTCGCCATGGGTGCAGGTGTCGCCGATGGCGTGCACCTCGCCCTTCGAGTCCAGCACGACGGCGATGGCGACGCCGTCGACTTCGAACCGCACGGCGGCGTCCTGCTCGAGGTCGCTCAGGGCGCAGACACGGGAAGCGGTCATGCCGCGGCTCCTTCCGCGAGCTCGCGCTCGATCGCCTCGGACAGCTCCTGCTCGAGGGCGGGCACGCCGATCTTCTGCACGATCTCGCTGAGGAATCCGATCACGACGAGTCGTCGCGCCTCGGGCTCCGGGATGCCGCGCGCCTGCAGGTAGAACAGCTGCTCGTCGTCGAAGCGGCCCGTCGCGCTCGCGTGACCCGCACCGCGGATGTTGCCGGTCTCGATCTCGAGGTTCGGGACCGAGTCGGCGCGCGCGCCGTCGGTGAGGACGAGATTGCGGTTGGCCTCGTAGGAATCGGTGCCGACCGCATCGGGTCCGATGAGCACGTCGCCGATCCACACGGAGCGGGCGCCGACTCCCTGGAGGGCGCCCTTGTACAGGACGTCGCCCTTGGTGTGCTCGCCCTTGTGGTGGAGATACACCTGGCTCTCGAGGTGCTGGCCCGCGTCGGAGTACGACAGACCGAACATCTCGGCCTCCGACCCGGCCCCGGCGAGCTCGATCGAGGGGTTCAGCCGCACCACAGCACCGCCGAAGCTGACGACGAAGTGCCGGAGGTACGCATCCTTGGCGACGTGCGCCTGATGCGCGGACAKGTGGATCGCGTCATCCGCCCACTCCTGCAGCGAGATGACCGTCAGGTGAGCGCCGTCGCGGACGAGGATCTCGACGTTCTGCGCGTGCTGGGCCGTGCCGGAGTGGCGGAAGACCACCGTGCCACGCGAGTTGGCGCCGGCCTCGATCACGACGTGCGCGTGCGCGATGCCGCCGGTGCCGACGAGGTTGACGATGACGGGCTCCGAGAGCTCGACACCGGCCGGGATGCGGATGAGCGGAGCCTCGGGCTCCTGCGTCCACGCGATGGCGCTTGCGCGGTCCTCCGGGCGGAAGAACTCGCCGCGGGGCGCTTGTCCGGGGGCGAGCCGGGACTGCTCGACGCCCTCCGGAGCCTGAACATCCACCTGGATGACGCCGTGCGGCGCTTGGGCATCGTCGAACAGCGACCGCACCCGGTCGACCGGCGTGTAGCGCCAGTTGACCTCACGGCCGGTCGGGACGGCGAAGTCGTCCGGGTCGAACGACCGGGGCCGATCGGACCGCGTCTGCACCGGCACGAATGCGCCGGCCCCGTCCGAATGCGCTCGGGAGCCAGGCACCACCTGGGGTGCCTCTTGCGTGGTCGTCATCTAGCCGACCGATCCTTCCATGCCCATCTCGATGAGCTTGTTGAGCTCCAGGGCGTACTCCATGG
Organism: Microbacterium sp. P5_B6; assembly: GCF_056400345.1. Lineage (NCBI taxonomy): Bacteria > Bacillati > Actinomycetota > Actinomycetes > Micrococcales > Microbacteriaceae > Microbacterium > Microbacterium sp. P5_B6. Next base: position 202,041 of record NZ_JBFULL010000007.1, read on the forward strand.
GCAGTTCACGGGCGATGGGCTCGATGAAGCCGCGGACGATCATCGCCATCRCCTCGTCCTCGGGCATGCCCCGCGACTGGAGGTAGAAGAGCTGCTCTTCGCTGACCTTCGAGACGGTGGCCTCGTGGCCGAGCTGAACGTCGTCGACCCGGATGTCGATCGCCGGGTATGTGTCGGAGCGCGAGATCGAGTCGACCAGGAGCGCGTCGCAGCGCACGGTGTTGGCGGAGTGATGCGCGTTCTCATCGACGCGGACCTCGCCGCGGTAGCCGGCGCGACCGCCTCCGCGCGCGATCGACTTGGACACGATCGACGACTGCGTGTACGGCGCCATGTGGATCATCTTGGCGCCGGCATCCTGGTGCTGACCCGGACCCGCGAACGCGACGGACAGCGTCTCGCCCTTGGCGTGCTCGCCCACGAGGAAGATCGACGGGTACTTCATCGTGACCTTCGAGCCGATGTTGCCGTCGATCCACTCCATCGTCGCGCCCTCGTGCGCGATCGCGCGCTTGGTGACGAGGTTGTAGACGTTGTTCGACCAGTTCTGGATCGTCGTGTAGCGGACGCGCGCGTTCTTCTTCACGATGATCTCGACCACCGCCGAGTGCAGCGAGTCGCTCTTGTAGATGGGGGCCGTGCAGCCCTCGATGTAGTGGACGTACGAGCCCTCGTCCGCGATGATCAGCGTCCGCTCGAACTGGCCCATGTTCTCGGTGTTGATCCGGAAGTAGGCCTGCAGCGGGATCTCGACGTGGACTCYGGGGGGCACGTAGACGAAGGATCCACCCGACCAGACGGCGGTATTCAGCGCAGCGAACTTGTTGTCGCCGGCGGGGATGACGGTGCCGAAGTACTCCTCGAAGAACTCCGGGTGGTCACGCAGAGCCGTGTCGGTGTCCTTGAAGATGACGCCCTGCGCCTCGAGGTCCTCGCGGATCTGGTGGTAGACGACCTCGGACTCGTACTGGGCCGCGACGCCCGCGACGAGGCGCTGACGCTCCGCCTCGGGGATGCCGAGCCGCTCGTACGTGTTGCGGATCTCCTCGGGGAGGTCCTCCCACGACTGCGCCTGCTTCTCGGTCGAGCGCACGAAGTACTTGATGTTGTCGAAGTGGATGTCGCTGAGGTCGGCGCCCCACGTCGGCATCGGCTTGCGGCCGAAGAGCTGGTAGCCCTTGAGCCGGGTCTTCAGCATCCATTCGGGCTCGCTCTTCAGCGCGGAGATGCCGCGCACGACGCTCTCGTTGATGCCGCGCTGCGCGACGGCGCCGGCGGCATCGGTGTCGTGCCAGCCGAATTCGTACACCCCCAGACCATCGAGCTCTGGGCGATCGATCAGCACATCGGACATCGTCACACTCTCCTCATAGGCCGAAACGGTGTCATCCGCCCCGGCATTCCTGGTCTTCCGTGGAGTGGGAAGGGGGATGCCGCTGGTGGGCCTTCTCAAGCGGCGCCGTCCTGCGCGCCTAAACTGTCAGTGATGCGTCGCGATTAGAGCGCACGCATGCAACCCCTCGATTCTACAGGCTCGCGTCATCGCCCGGCGTTCGCGTGCGTCTGCCCGCACTCCGCCGCGGGCTCTTCTGGAGGAGACTTCCCATGTCCGCTCACGAGAGCGCCATCACCCGTCCACCGCTTCCCCAGCGGATGTGGAACCGCCTTCCGACGACCGTGCGCACCGGCACGCGGGTGCTGGCCTGGCTCGTGCTCGCCAGCAACATCGTCATCGTCGGCACGGGAGGCCTGGTCCGGCTGACCGGCTCGGGCATGGGATGCCCGAACTGGCCCAACTGCACCGGCGGCTCGCTGATCCCGACGGAAGAGCTCAGCTGGCACAGCCTGATCGAGTTCGGCAATCGCACGCTCACGGGCGTGCTGGTGATCATCGCGCTCCTGGCCTTCCTCTCGGTGGCGCGGATGCGGCAGCAGCGTCCCGAGCTGTTCGCACTGACGCTCGCGAACGGGATCGGCATCATCCTGCAGGCCCTCGTCGGAGGGGTCATCGTGTGGCTGCACCTGCCTCCGAGCCTCGTCGGCATCCACTTCGTCATCTCCGCCGGTCTCGTGGCGAATGCCGCCGCGTACCTCTGCCGGGTCTACGGAGCTCCCGGACCCCAGGCGCGCGCGGTCTCGCGGGGCTACGCGATCCTCACGTCTGCGACGAGCGCATCCGTCGTCGTCACGGTCCTGATCGGCATCCTGCTCACCGGGGGCGGCCCCCACGCAGGAGACGCCGCGGCGGCGCGCAACGGCCTCGATCCCGTGCTCTGGCAGCACATCCACGCGTGGCCCGCATATGTCACGCTCGCGCTCACGATCGCGCTCTTCGCGACCGCCTTCCGTACTCCCCGTGGCCTCCGGCTCCCGCTCTGGACCGGTCTCCTGCTCCTCGTCGAGCTCTTCCAGATCGGGGTCGGGCTGTGGCAGGCGCGCACCGGCCTTCCGATCGTCCTCGTGAACATCCACATGGTGCTCGCCGTCTGTCTCGTCGCAGCGATGACCGCGGTCGTGATGCACACCCGGGAGTCCCGCAGCCCCCGCGACTCCCCTCTCGAGCCCCACGACTTCGCGCGCTCACGCGCGTGAGCCGGGCGCGGCGCTCATAGCGGACTCATCGACTTCGCAGAGCGCGCGCACGGAAACCCCGATAACACTGACCCATGCCTCGATCGAATGGTCGCGGCTGGAAGGAGCAACACATGACCGCACGTCCCCGCCTGACCCGCAGCATCCCGTTCTGGATCCTCCTGGTGGGCTCGCTCGCCAGCATCGCGCTGGGCGCCTGGCTGATCGTCGACAAGATCGCCACGATGAGCGCCACGCTCCTGGACGGAACCGCCACAGGCGTCGAGGTGTACGGCGGCCAGTCCTGGGTGACCGTGGGCGCCGCCCTCGTCGGCGCAGGTCTCGTCGGCCTCGTCTCGACGCTGTTCCTCGCCGTGCTGCGCTCGTTCGTCCCCGTCGCGGCGGTCGCCTCTGCCGAGACCATCGACTGKGACTCGGAGACCGACACGCTGACGGATGCTGAGCCCGTCGTCGCCGAGGATGTCCAGGTCGCCGACGTGGCGCCTGCCGAGGAATCGGCTCCCGCGATCACGCGCTGACACCCAGCTGCCGTACGACGAGCGGGCCCCGGCATCGAGCCGGGGCCCGCTCTGTCGTCTTTCTGCGCATGGATGCCGAAAGCGACGAGCGTCAGCACCCCGCCGCGCCCGGGCTCTTCCCTCAGGGGGTCAGAAGGGCAGCAGCGGGTCGATCGCGATGGCGACGAAGAGCAGCGTGAGGTAGGTGATCGAGGCGTGGAAGACGCGCATCGGTCGCGGCTCGGTTCCGCGCACAGCCCTGTTGTAGAGGCGGTGCGACTCGTAGATGAACCACCCGCCGAACACGAGGGCCGAGACCGTGTAGACGAGTCCCATGTCGGCGACGGGGATGAGCAGCAGCGAGCACACGACGGTCGCCCACGCGTAGAGGATGACCTGCAGTCCGACCTGCGACCCGCTTCGGGTGGCCCCGAGCATCGGGACATCCACGCCCTCGTACTGGGCCTTGTACTTCATCGACAGCGGCCAATAGTGCGGCGGCGTCCACAGGAAGACGAGAGCGAACAGGATCACCGGCGGCCACGCGAGCGACCCGGTGACGGCGGTCCAGCCGATGAGCACAGGGAAGCAGCCCGCGATGCCGCCCCACACGATGTTCTGCTCGGTGCGGCGCTTGAGGATCATCGTGTAGATCACGACGTAGAAGAAGATGGCGCCGGCCGACAGTGCGGCGGCGAGCCAGTTCGTGGTGACTCCCAGCCAGAGGGTGGAGAGCACGGCGAGGGTCCAGGCGAAGATGAGCGCGCCGCGCGGAGACACCTCGCCCGTCACGAGCGGGCGGTTCTCGGTGCGCTGCATGTGCGCGTCGATGTCGCGGTCGAGGTACATGTTGAACGCGGCCGCGGACCCGGCGCTGAGCGAGCCGCCGATCACCGTCGCCAGCACGAGCCACAGCTCCGGCATGCCGCCCTCGGCCAGGATCATGACAGGCACGGTGGTGACGAGCAGGAGCTCGAGCACGCGCGGCTTCGTCAATGCGACGTAAGCGCGGACGGTGCGGCCGAAGCTGCGCGGAGCGGTCCCGGAAGGAGTGAGCGTCGTCTCTCGCGCCGTGGTCGAGATGTCCATCGCCCCCCTATCGTGCACCCGTTGTCGAACCGTGACGATTCTATGTCATCGAGCGGGAGGGCCCCGGGCACGGGGCGGGACGAGCACCCGCAGCACCTCACACGAGCGGGCGCCCGCTCGTGAACGATCGGTCACCCCGCGGACACACCGATGCAACGATCGCGAGCGCATCGGATGCCACTGTGTCAAGGGGTCCCCTTTGTGCGAGTCACACAAGGCCACACATGGCCAGGCGGGCATGGCCCTTCGATATGCTGACAAGACAGGCGCGACCCCGCGCGCACCCCCACTCCCACTCCCTTCGCAAAGGCTGTGCGGCGTGAGTGGCCGGGGCGCCGAACGCTCCAGAATGAAAGGCGGTCCCGTGTCGGAACTGCGTTGGGATGAGATCGACAAGCGGGCTGTGGACACGGCTCGCGTGCTGGCGGCGGATGCTGTCGAGAAGGTGGGCAACGGCCACCCGGGGACGGCGATGAGCCTCGCTCCGGCGGCGTACCTCTTGTACCAGCGTGTGCTCGACCACGACCCCGCCGATGTGCACTGGGTCGGCCGCGACCGCTTCATCCTCTCTGCTGGGCACTCGTCGCTGACGCAGTACGTGCAGCTGTACCTGGGTGGGTTCGGGCTCGAGCTCGACGATCTGAAGGCGCTCCGCACGTGGGGTTCGCTGACTCCCGGTCACCCCGAGTACGGGCACACCGACGGCGTCGAGATCACGACAGGCCCGCTCGGTCAGGGACTCGCGTCCTCCGTCGGCTTCGCGTACGCCGCCCGCTATGAGCGCGGCCTGTTCGACCCCGAGGCCCCGGCCGGGACGTCGCCGTTCGACCACTTCGTGTACGTGATCGCCGGCGACGGCGACCTTCAGGAGGGCATCACCAGCGAGGCATCCTCGCTCGCGGGCCACCAGGCGCTCGGCAACCTGATCGCGATCTACGACTCCAACCAGATCTCGATCGAGGACGACACGAACGTCGCCTTCACCGAGGACGTCGCAGCCCGCTACGAGGCCTACGGCTGGCAGGTCCAGGTCGTCGACTGGAAGAAGTCCGGCGAATACGTCGAGGACGTCGCCGAGCTGTACGCCGCGATCGAGGCGGCCAAGGGCGAGACCGACAAGCCCTCGCTGATCATCCTCCGCACGATCATCGGGTGGCCCTCGCCCGGCAAGCAGAACACCGGCAAGATCCACGGCTCCGCCTTGGGCGGCGACGAGCTCGCTGCGACCAAGAAGGTCCTGGGCTTCGATCCCGAGCAGACGTTCGCGGTCGCGGATGACGTGCTCGAGCACACCCGCGGGCTTCGCGAGCGGGGCGCTGCCTCGCACGCGGCATGGCAGGAGCGGTTCGATGCGTGGGCTGCCGCGAACCCCGAGCGCAAGGCGCTGTTCGACCGCCTGGAGGCGGGCGAACTGCCCGCAGACGTCGAGGGGGCGCTGCCGGTCTTCGAGGCGGGCAAGGAAGTGTCGACCCGCGCCGCATCCGGCACGGTCATCAACGCGCTCGCAGAGGTGCTCCCCGAACTGTGGGGCGGCTCGGCCGACCTCGCCGAGTCGAACCTGACGACCATCAAGTCGGCGAAGTCGTTCATCCCGGCGCAGTGGTCAACGCACGAGTGGTCGGGCGACCCGTACGGCCGCGTGCTGCACTTCGGCATCCGCGAGCACGCGATGGGCGCGATCGTCAACGGCATCGTCCTGCACGGCAAGACCCGCGCGTTCGGCGGCACGTTCCTGATCTTCAGCGACTACATGCGCCCCTCGGTGCGCCTGTCGGCGCTGATGGACATCCCGTCCGTCTTCGTCTGGACGCACGACTCCGTCGCCCTCGGTGAGGACGGCCCGACCCACCAGCCGATCGAGCAGCTCGCCACCCTTCGGGCGATCCCGAACTTCGCCGTCGTCCGTCCGGCCGACGCGAACGAGACCTCGGTGGTGTGGCTCGAGCTGCTGCGTCGCTCGGCGGGTCCCGCCGGTCTTGCCCTGACGCGCCAGAACATCCCGGTGTTCGAGCGCGGCGAAGGCGAGGCATCCGGTGACACGTTCGCCTCCGCCCAGCTCGCCACCAAGGGTGCGTACGTCCTGGCCGAGGCGCCGAACGGCACGCCCGACGTGATCCTGATCGCGACCGGCTCCGAGGTCCAGCTCGCCGTTGCGGCGCGCGAGACGCTCGCCGCCGAAGGCGTGAACGCCCGCGTGGTCTCGGCGCCGTCGCTCGAATGGTTCGCCGAGCAGGATGACGCCTACCAGGAGCAGGTCCTCCCCAAGGCCGTCAAGGCGCGCGTCTCGGTCGAGGCCGGCATCGCGCTCACCTGGCGCGGCATCGTCGGCGACGCGGGCCGCTCCGTGTCGATCGAGCACTTCGGAGCATCCGCCGACTACAAGACCCTCTTCCAGAAATTCGGCGTCACCGCCGAGGCCGTCGTCGAGGCGGCACGTGAGACCCTCGCTGCCGCAGGTGCGGCGGAGAACTAAGGAGAACAACTCATGAGCACTCCTACCGAACAGCTTTCTGCTGAGGGTGTGAGCATCTGGCTCGACGATCTCTCTCGTGATCGCATCACGACAGGGAACCTCGCCGAGCTCATCGCGACGCGCAACGTCACGGGCGTCACGACGAACCCGTCGATCTTCCAGGCCGCGATCGGGGGTGGGGGCCACGCCTACGCCGGGCAGATCGCCGAGCTGGCGAGCGCCGGCGCATCCGTGGACGACGCGATCTTCGCCGCGACGACAGACGACGTCCGCGACGCCGCCGACATCTTCCGGCCGGTGTTCGACGCCACCAACGGCCTCGACGGCCGCGTGTCGATCGAGGTCTCCCCCGACCTCGCCCACGACACCGAGGCCACCATCGCCCAGGCGAAGGAGCTGTGGAAGACCGTCGACCGCGACAACGTCCTCATCAAGATCCCCGCGACGAAGGCCGGCCTCCCCGCGATCACTGAGGTCATCGGGTCGGGCATCTCGGTCAACGTGACGCTCATCTTCAGCCTCGAGCGCTACGCCGAGGTCATCGAGGCGTACCTCGCCGGTCTCGAGCAGGCCAAGGCCGCGCGCCTGGATCTGTCGAAGATCCACTCGGTCGCGTCCTTCTTCGTGTCGCGTGTCGACACGGAGGTCGACAAGCGACTGAAGTCGATCGGCACGGGCGAGGCCACGGGTCTGGCTTCGCTCGCCGGTGTCGCGAACGCCCGTCTCGCCTACGAGCTGTACGAGAGGGTATTCGCCACCGACCGCGCCACGGCGCTGACGGATGCCGGGGCCAATCCCCAGCGCCCGCTCTGGGCCTCGACGGGCGTCAAGGACCCGGCGCTCCCCGACACGCTCTACGTGACCGAGCTCGTCGCTCCCGGCACCGTCAACACGATGCCCGAGAAGACGCTCGAGGCCACGTTCGACCACGGGCAGATCGCGGGCGACACCATCAAGGGCACGTACGAGGGGGCGCACAAGGTCTTCGCCGACCTCGCCGCCGTGGGCGTCGACTTCGCCGATGTCACCCAGGTGCTCGAGGACGAGGGCGTCGAGAAGTTCATCGTCTCGTGGCAGGACCTCAAGAAGACCGTCGCCGAGGCGCTCGAGTCAGCGCCCGAGGCAGCCCGGTGAGTTTCGAGATCCACCTCTCGGGACACGTCAAGTCGGTCGTCGACGAAACGCTTCCCGAGCTCGTCGCCGACCTTGTCGCGTCGGGAGTCACCGCGGGTGACGCGACGCTGTGGGGTCCGGATGCCGAGGCCGAGGCGTCTTCACGCCTCGGCTGGGTGGAGGCCGTGAGCGTCTCACGTCCGCTCGTCCCGGAGATCCTCGCGCTGCGCGCCGAACTCCACGCGAAGGGCGTCACACGCGTCGTGCTGGCCGGCATGGGCGGGTCGTCTCTCGCGCCCGAGGTCATCGCGCAGACGGCCGGCGTGCCGCTCACCATCCTCGATTCGACCGCCCCCGGCCAGGTGCTTGCGGCGATCGACGGCGATGCCGAGTCCGGCGGCCTCGGCCAGACGGTGCTCGTCGTGTCATCGAAGTCCGGCTCCACGGTCGAGACCGACTCCGCCAAGCGCGCCTTCGAGGCCGCGTGGCGCGATCTCGGCATCGACCCGGTCGAGCGCATCGTCGTGGTCACCGACCCCGGCTCACCGCTCGACGCCGCCGCCCGCGCGGCCGGGCACCGCGTCTTCAACGCCGATCCCACCGTCGGAGGGCGCTACTCGGCTTTGACGGCCTTCGGCCTGGTTCCCGCGGGCCTCGCGGGCGCTGACATCGTCGAGCTGCTGGACGAGGCCGAGGCCTCGCTCCTCGAGCTCGCGATCGACAGTGCCGACAACCCCGGACTCGTCCTCGCCGCCGCGATCGCCGGCGGCAGCCCGCGCCGCGACAAGCTCGGTCTCATCACCGATGGCACGCACATCGTGGGTCTCCCGGACTGGATCGAGCAGCTCGTCGCCGAATCGACGGGCAAGGAGGGCACCGGCATCCTGCCTGTCGTCCTGCTCCCCCTCTCACCCGAGCTCGACAGCGCGCCGGACGACCTGCAGGTGGTCCGCTTCGTGGACGAGGCGAACGAGTTCCACTTCCGTGAGCGCCACGAGGGCGAGATCCTCGTCAGCGGCTCGCTCGGGGCGCAGTTCATCGTCTGGGAGTACGCCACGGCGATCGCAGGACGGATGCTGGGGATCAACCCGTTCGACCAGCCCGACGTGGAGTCCGCGAAGAACGCCACCCGCGGTCTGCTCGACGCCCGTCCCGCACCAGCGGCGCCGGCCTTCACGGCCGACGGAGTGGAGGTCCGCGTCTCGGACTCCGAGCTCGCGGCATCCGGAACCGTCGCGGGCGTCCTCGATGCGCTCTGGGCGAGAATCCCCGAAGACGGGTATGTGTCCATTCAGGCATACGTCGATCGGCTCACGCTCCCGCACCTCGAGGGTCTGCGCGAGCTCGTCGCCGCCGACTCGAAGCGCCCGACCACCTTCGGCTGGGGACCGCGATTCCTGCACTCGACGGGGCAGTACCACAAGGGCGGCCCCGCGAACGGCGTCTTCCTCCAGATCCTCGAGCGCACCGACGTCGACCTCGAGATCCCCGGTCGTCCCTTCACATTCGGCCAGTTGATCGAGGCGCAGGCCGCCGGTGACGCTTCCGTGCTCGCCGAGCACGGCCGTCCGGTCGTCACCCTGACCCTCACCGATCCGCAGCTCGAGGTGCTCACGCTCTTCGAAGCCGCCCAATAGGAGCACCTACTCCATGACCGTTCAGGATGATCCTGGATCGAGTCGCGCCCTGCAGGGCCGCGGTATCGAGATCTCGCGCGGGCACAATCCCCTGCGCGACCCGGATGACCGGCGCCTCAACCGCATCGCGGGTCCGAGCGCGCTCGTCATCTTCGGCGTGACCGGAGACCTGTCGCGCAAGAAGCTCATGCCCGCCGTGTACGACCTCGCCAACCGGGGTCTGCTGCCACCCGGCTTCGCCCTCGTCGGGTTCGCCCGCCGCGATTGGGAGGACCAGGACTTCGCGGAGGTCGTGCACGAGGCCGTCAAGCAGAACGCGCGCACCGAGTACCGCGAAGAAACCTGGACGCAGCTGCTCCAGGGCATTCGCTTCGTCTCGGGCACATTCGACGACCCGGATGCCTTCCGCCGCCTCCGCGAGACCGTCGAGAAGCTCGACGTCGAGCGGGGCACCATGGGCAACCACGCGTACTACCTCTCGATCCCGCCCAAGGACTTCGCGGTGGTCGCCGGGCAGCTGAAGTCCTCGGGGCTCGTCGATGACACCGCCGACGGCGACGACCGCTGGCGTCGCGTCGTTATCGAGAAGCCGTTCGGCCACGACCTCGAGTCGGCGCGCGAGCTGAACAACGTGCTGCGCTCGACCTTCCCGACGGACTCGATCTTCCGCATCGACCACTACCTCGGCAAGGAGACGGTCCAGAACATCCTGGCGCTGCGCTTCGCGAACGAGCTCTACGAGCCGATCTGGAACCGCAACTACGTCGACCACGTCCAGATCACGATGGCCGAGGACATCGGCGTCGGAGGCCGTGCCGGCTACTACGACGGCGTCGGCGCAGCGCGCGACGTCATCCAGAACCACCTGCTGCAGCTCATGGCGCTCACGGCGATGGAGGAGCCCATCACCTTCAACGCCGCGGACCTGCGTGCCGAGAAGGAGAAGGTGCTCGCGGCGGTCACGCTGCCCGAAGACCTCTCCCTCGCCGCGGCCCGCGGTCAGTACGCGGGCGGATGGCAGGGCGGTCAGAAGGTGCTCGGCTTCCTCGAGGAGGAGGGCATGGCCCCCGACTCGACGACCGAGACCTACGCGGCGATCAAGCTCGAGGTGAACACCCGGCGCTGGTCGGGAGTGCCGTTCTACCTGCGCACAGGCAAGCGCCTCGGCCGTCGGGTCACCGAGATCGCCGTCGTGTTCAAGCGCGCGCCGCAGCACCTCTTCTCGCGCAGCCAGACATCGGAGCTCGGGCAGAACGCGCTCGTCATCCGCGTCCAGCCCGACGAGGGCGTCACCCTGCGGTTCGGCTCGAAGGTCCCGGGTGCCGGCACCCAGGTGCGCGACGTCACGATGGACTTCGGCTACGGCCACGCGTTCACCGAGGCGAGCCCCGAGGCTTACGAGCGTCTGATCCTCGACGTCCTGCTGGGCGACCCGCCGCTGTTCCCGCGGCACGAAGAGGTCGAGCTGTCCTGGAAGATCCTCGACCCGTTCGAGAAGTTCTGGGCGACTCAGAACGGCGCGCTCGATCAGTACGAGCCCGGCTCGTGGGGCCCCGAGTCCGCCGACCAGCTCCTCGCACGCGACGGACGGACCTGGAGGCGGCCGTGATCATCGAACTTCCCGACACCAACGTCAGCAAGATCTCGCGCGCGCTCATCGACGTGCGCGAAGAGGGCGGCGCCGTCGCGCTCGGCAGGGTGCTCACCCTCGTGATCGCAACGCGCCACGGCTCGGAGGAGGAGGCCATCGAGGCCGCCAACGACGCGTCCCGCGAGCATCCGATGCGGGTGATCGTGCTCATGTTCGGCGACCGCGACGCCGAGCCGAGGCTCGATGCCCAGATCCGCGTGGGCGGCGACGCCGGCGCGAGCGAGGTCGTCGTGCTGCAGGCGTACGGTCCTGCCGCGTCGAACACCGAGAGCCTCGTGACGGGCCTGCTCCTGCCCGATGCCCCCGTGGTCGTCTGGTGGCCCGACAATCCGCCCACGGTTCCGTCGGCCTCTCCCCTGGGCCGCATCGCGCAGCGCAGGATCACGGATGCCTCGACCCGGCCATACGACCCGCACCGCCTCGCGGCGCTCGGCGAGAACCACGAGCCCGGCGACACCGATCTGGCCTGGACGCGCCTCACGCACTGGCGCGAGCAGCTGGCCGCCGTGCTCGACCAGCCGCCGTACGAGCCGATCACGGCGATCGAGGTGCGCGGGGCGAGCAGCTCGCCGTCGACGGCGCTCCTCGCCGCCTGGCTGCGCCTCATGCTCGACGTGCCGGTGGATTGGCATTACCTGAGCGCCGAGGAGTGGGGCGAGGGCATCAAGTCGGTGCGCCTGGTGCGCGCGAGCGGCGACATCCTCCTCGAACGCTCCAACCCCGCGATCGCGTGCCTGCATCAGCCGGGCCAGCCCGATCATGACCTCGTGCTTCCTCGTCGGACCCTGCGCGAGTGCCTCGCTGAGGAGCTCCGTCGGCTCGATCCGGACGTCCTGTATGGTCGAGTGATCACGGACGGGTGGCGGCTTCTGGGGCCACCCACGGCACAGGAGATGCATGGCTGAGTTCTGGAGCGAGAAGCGCGTCGTCATCAGTCCGGATGCGGCATCCCTTGCCGACTCCGTCGCTGCACGCCTTCTCGGTCGACTGGCCAAGCAGACCTCGGACGGGCTCGACGCGCATGTCTCGCTCACCGGCGGCTCGATGGGCGGTGCGGTGCTCGCGGCAGCCGCCAAGCATCCGAAGCTCGAGAAGGTCGACTGGTCGCGTGTCCACTTCTGGTGGAGCGACGAGCGCTGGGTCCCCCGCGCCGACGACGACCGCAACGAAAAGCAGGCCCGCGCGGCGCTCCTCGACCAGCTCCGTCTGCCCGCGGGCAACATCCATGCGATCGCCGCGAGTGACGACGGCCTCGAGCTGGATGCCGCGGCCGAGGCGTATGCGGCCGAACTCGCGCGCTTCGGCTCCGCGGAGGGCGACGCCTGGCCGTCATTCGACGTGTGCTTCCTCGGAGTGGGCCCCGACGCTCACATCGCGTCGCTGTTCCCGGATCGCGCCGAGATCCACGTGACCGATCGCGCCGTGCTGGCGGTGCGGGACTCCCCCAAGCCCCCCTCCGAGCGCCTCACGATGTCCCGACCCGTCATCAACTCCTCGCAGCGGGTCTGGCTCGTCATCACGGGCGCCGACAAGGCCTCCGCACTCGGGCTGGCCCTCGCCGGCGCGAGCTACGGCAGCGTCCCTGCAGCCGGGGCCAAGGGCCGAAGGCGCACGATCTTCTTCGTCGACGACGCGGCCGCCTCGCAGGTCGCCTCGGAGCTCATCACCGGCGAGTACTGACCTCACCACAGCAATGACGAAGGGCCGCGCATCGCGCGGCCCTTCCTCATTGCTGTCGTGCCGCGGTCATTCCCCGCCGCGACGCTCCTTGAGCTGCTGAAGCGCGTCGTCGAGGAGGGTCTCGGCCTCTTCCTCGGTGCGGCGCTCCTTCACGTAGGCGAGGTGCGTCTTGTACGGCTCGGTCTTGGCGAGCGCGGGCGGGTTCTCCTTGTCACGTCCGGCAGGAAGCCCGGAGTGCGGGGAGTCGATCGTCTCGGGGATCTCCTCTTCGGGGATGCCCGCAGCGAAGTGCCGGACCGTCTCGTTGCCGAGAGCATCCCAGTACGAGATCGCCACCCGCTCCGCGTGGAAGCCGTGATCCTGCTCGCCCATGGGGCCCGCGCCTACGCGCGTGCCACGGATCGCATTTCCTCCGGTAGCCATCAGATCCCCTGGAATTTGGTGATGAGCCCGAGGGCCACGATCGAAGTGAACCAGGTGAGCGCGAGGATCACCGTGAAGCGGTTCAGGTTGCGCTCTGCCAGCCCCGACGAGCCCAGCGCCGACGTCATGCCGCCGCCGAACATGTCGGAGAGGCCGCCACCGCGGCCCTTGTGGAGCAGGATCAGCAGGGTCAGCAGGAGGCTCGTGATGCCGAGGATCACCTGCAGGACGAACTCGAGGATCTGCACAGTCGTTGAAGCCTTTCGCTGCGATCCCGCGGATCGCACAAGGATCGAGTATACCGGCGGCGTCAGACGCCGACGTGCTTCTGGTAGCGGATGATCACAGCGAACTCGTCGACGACGAGACTTGCGCCTCCCACCAGGGCCCCGTCGACATCCGGCTCGCGCATGTAGCTCGCGATATTGGACGACTTGACCGACCCGCCGTACAGCACGCGGGTGCGGTCGGCAGCATCCTTCCCGAGCTTGTCGGCGATGACGTCGCGCAGCTTGGCGCACACGTCCTGCGCCTGCTCGGGCGTCGCCGCCTTGCCCGATCCGATCGCCCAGACCGGCTCGTAGGCCACGACGATGTCGGCATCGCTCGGCACACCGTCGAGTGCGACCTGCAGCTGACCCACCGGCACCGCACTCGCCCCGAACTTCTCGAGGTCGTCCGCTGTCTCACCCACGCAGATGACCGGCACGAGCTGGTGCCGGAGCGCCGCCTGAACCTTCGCCGCGATGACGTCATCCGTCTCGGCGTGATATTCACGACGCTCCGAGTGACCGATGATCACGTAACGGACGTCGAGCTTGGCGAGGAAGGCACCGGAGATCTCGCCGGTGTACGCACCGGAATCCTTCGTCGAGAGGTCCTGCGCGCCCAGCGCGAACGGGATCTTGTCGGCGTCGAGGAGCGTCTGCACCGTGCGGATGTCGGTGAAGGGCGGGAAGACCGCGACCTCGACCGAGCCGTCCTCGTGCTTGGCGTCCTTGAGCGTCCAGTGGAGCTTCTGGACGAACGCGACCGCCTGGAGGTGGTCGAGATTCATCTTCCAGTTGCCCGCCAGAAGCGGAGTACGACCTGTCACTGCCATCCGAGGACCTCCAGTCCGGGAAGTTTCTTGCCCTCGAGGAATTCGAGGCTCGCGCCGCCACCTGTGGAGATGTGACCGAAGGCGTCGTCCGAGAAGCCGAGCTGACGAACGGCGGCTGCGGAATCCCCGCCGCCGACGACCGAGAGTCCGTCGACCTCGGTGAGCGCCTCGGCGACGGCCTTGGTGCCGGCCGCGAAGGCCGCCATCTCGAACACCCCCATCGGGCCGTTCCAGAAGACGGTCTTGCTCGAGCGCACCACGTCGGCGAACAGCGTCGCCGTCTCGGGCCCGATGTCGAGGCCGAGGCCCGAGGCGCCGAACGCCGTGTCCTCGATGCCGGATGCCGGCGTCACGACGTGCTCTGCATCCGCCGAGAACGACGCGGCGACGACCACGTCGACCGGGAGGACGAACTCCACTCCGCGCTCCTCGGCCGTGGCGATGTAGCCCTTGACCGTGTCGAGCTGGTCCTGCTCGAGCAGGCTCGCCCCGACGCTGTGGCCCTGGGCCGCGAGGAAGGTGTACATCATGCCGCCGCCGACGAGGATCTTGTCGACCCTCGGCAGCAGGTGCTCGATGACCCCCAGCTTGTCGCTGACCTTCGATCCGCCGAGGATGACCGTGTACGGGCGCTCGGGCTTCTCAGTGAGGCGGTCGAGGACGTCGACCTCCTTCTCGATGAGGAAGCCGGCTGCGGAGGGCAGGAGCTCGGCCAGCTCGTAGACCGAGGCCTGCTTGCGGTGGACGACACCGAAGCCATCAGACACAAGCACGTCGCCGAGTTCGGCGAGCTGGGACGCGAAGGCGCGGCGCTCACCCTCGTCCTTGGCGGTCTCACCGGCGTTGAAGCGGAGGTTCTCGATGATGGCGATGTCGCCGTCCTCCAGCGCCGCCACAGCCTCGTGGGCCGATTCGCCCACGGTGTCGCGCGCGAACGCGACGGGCTTGCCGAGGAGCTCGGACAGCCGCTGTGCGACCGGCTCGAGGCTGTACTTCGGGTTCGGGGAGCCGTCCGGGCGACCGAGGTGCGAGCAGACGATGACGCGGGCGCCCTGGTTGATGAGGGCGTTCAGCGTGGGGAGCGTGGCCCGCACACGGCCATCGTCCGTGATGACCGCGTCCTGGAGAGGAACGTTGAGGTCAGCACGGACGATGACGCGCTTGCCGGCCAGCGAACCCAGCGAGTCGAGGGTGCGCAGAGCCATGATGCGGCTTAGAGCTTTTCGGCGACGTACTCGGTGAGGTCGACGAGGCGGTTCGAGTAGCCCCACTCGTTGTCGTACCACGCCGAGACCTTGACCAGGTTGCCGCTGACGTTGGTCAGCTCCGAGTCGAAGATCGACGAGTGCGGGTCGAGCTGGATGTCGCTCGAGACGATCGGATCTGCCGTGTACTTGAGGTACCCGACGAGCGAGCCCTCCGCCGCTGCGGCCTCGTAGGCGGCGTTGACCTGGTCGATCGTGAGGCCCTCGGTGGGCGTGATGATCGTGAGGTCGACGATCGAGCCGGTGGGCACCGGCACGCGGTACGAGCCGCCGCTCAGCTTGCCGTTGAGCTCGGGCAGCACGTGCCCGATGGCCTTGGCGGCACCTGTCGAGGCCGGAACGATGTTGATCGCAGCACCGCGCGCACGGCGCAGGTCGCTGTGCGGGCCGTCCTGCAGGTTCTGGTCGGCCGTGTAGGCGTGTGCGGTCATCATGAAGCCGCGCTCGATGCCGAACGCGTCGTTGAAGACCTTGGCGAGCGGCGCGAGGCAGTTCGTGGTGCACGAGGCGTTCGAGATGATGACGTGGTTGTCGGGGTCGTAGTCACCCTCGTTGACGCCCATGACGATCGTGACGTCGTCACCCGTCGCGGGAGCCGAGATCAGGACCTTCTTGGCCCCGCCCGCGATGTGCTTCTTGGCGTCCTCGGCCTTGGTGAAGCGGCCGGTCGACTCGATCACGATGTCGACGCCGAGCTCGCCCCAGGGCAGGTTCGCGGGGTCGCGCTCTTCGAAGACCTTGATCGACTTGCCGCCGACCGTGATCGAGTCCGCGTCGTACGAGACGTCTTCGCTCAAGCGCCCGCCGACCGAGTCGTACTTGAGGAGGTGGGCGAGGGTCTTGTTGTCGGTGAGGTCGTTGACCGCGACGATTTCGAGGTCAGCACCCTGCGCGAGAGCCGCGCGAAGGTAGTTGCGTCCGATGCGGCCGAAGCCGTTGATTCCGATCTTGACGGTCACGGAATATCTCCTGAGGTGTCATGCGCGAGTGCGCGATTGTTGCATACAGACGATCTGGACAACGGCGTCCCGGCGGTCATCCCACCGGGACAGCCGCATTTTCTATGACAGTACCAGCAGGCCTGCTGTCTTCTCACGGGCAATCGTGAAGCGGGTCTGAACATTCGACCAGTCCGCGATGTTCCAGAACGCCTTGACGTAGTCGGCGCGCACGTTCTTGTAGTCGAGGTAGTACGCGTGCTCCCAGACGTCGAGCAGAAGGAGCGGCACCGAGCCGGCCGCGAACTGCGACTGCTGGTCGAAGAACTGCTGGATGATCAGGTTCTCGCCGATCGAGTCCCAGAAGAGCCCCGCCCACCCCGAGCCCTGCACGCCGAGTGCAGCGGCGGTGAAGTGGGCCTGGAACTTGTCGAACGAGCCGAAGTGGTCGTCGATCGCGGATTCGAGGTCGCCGGTCGGCTTGTCGCCGCCGTTGGGCGAGAGGTTGGTCCAGAAGATCGAGTGGTTCGTGTGACCACCGAGATTGAACGCGAGGTCCTTCTCGAGCTTGTTGACGTTCGCGAGGTTGCCCGTGTCGCGCGCCTCGGCGAGCTGCTCGAGCGCGGTGTTTGCTCCCGTGACATACGCCTGGTGGTGCTTGCTGTGATGCAGCTCCATGATCGTCGCGCTGATGTGCGGCTGGAGCGCGGCGTAGTCGTAGGTGAGTTCGGGCAGCGTGTACTTCGCCATGTTCTCTTCTTCCTGTCGGCGCTGCGCCAGGCGCTCCCCGGCGTCAGCGAGGGTGACGATTTCATCCTAGTGAGGGGCAGCGCCCTGACAGGCGGGTTGCTTCCTCGGATGACGTCCGATAGGTCGAGAGGATGCCGAGGGTGCGGCATCCGTCCTCGCTCAGTCCTCTGCGCCCACCGGCACGGCGGCCTCGGTGCCCGAGATCCCGTCCACCTCGGCCTTCTTGTCGGCCATCGCCAGCAGGCGGCGGATGCGGCCCGCCACGGCGTCCTTCGTCAGCGGCGGGTCGGCGAAGTGTCCGAGCTCGTCGAGGCTCGCGTCGCGATGAGCGAGGCGCAGATCCCCCGCTTCGCGCAGGTGCGGCGGCACTTCCTCCCCGAGGATCTCGAGGGCGCGCTCGACTCGCGCGCACGCCGCGACGGCGGCCTGCGCCGAGCGGCGAAGGTTGGCGTCGTCGAAGTTGACGAGGCGATTGACACCTGCGCGGACCTCTCGCCGCTGTCGGAGCTGGTCCCACTCGGCGGCGGCGCGTCCGGCGCCCATCGCAGCGAGGGCCATCCGGATGCCCTCGGCCTCGCGCACGACGACGCGCGGCACTCCCCGCACTTCACGCGCCTTGGCGGCGATTCCCAGCCGGTGGGCGGCGCCGACGAGGGCCATCGCGGCCTCGCCCGACGGGCAGGCGATCTCGAGCGCGGCGGTCCGGCCGGGCTCACTGAGACTGCCCGAAGCGAGGAAGGCGCCGCGCCACACCGCTGCGAGGTCGGGTCGCGAGCCAGTCGTCAGCTTGTTGGGGAGGCCGCGCACCGGACGCCGGCGCTGGTCGAGCAGGCCGGTCTGACGAGCGAGCGTCTCGCCGCCCTCGATCACGCGGACCGCGTAGTGGCTGCCGGCGCGGGCTCCGGATCCCTGCACGTGCACGAGTTCAGGCCTCACGCCGTAGATCTCCACGAGATCACGGGCGACCCTGCGCGCGAGGACGTCCGAATCGAGCTCCGCCTCGACGGCCACCCGATTGGCGATCGAGTGCAGGCCGCCCGAGAACCTCAGCAGCGACGTCAGTTCGGCCACACGCGCCGTCGGGCGAGGGTCGCGAACGGCGGTCAGCTCGGCTTTGACGTCGGCGGTCAGCGACACGGGACTCCTCGCGATGGGGTTCAGGGACGAACGTCCAGCCTACTCGCGGCCGAGGTCCCGATGCTTTACGCGGACCGCCAGGCCGGGCAGCTGCGACAGCCGGGAGGCGAGTTCATTGGCCATGGCGACCGAGCGATGCTTTCCGCCGGTGCACCCTACCGCGACGACGGAGTGGCGCTTGTTCTCACGCTGGTAGCCCTCGAGCACCGGTGCCAGCGCGGCGGTGTACGAGTCGAGGAACTCACGTGCTCCCTCCTGGGCGAGCACGTAGTCGCGGACGGCATCGTCCTCGCCGGTGAAGGGGCGGAGCTCCTCGTTCCAGAACGGATTCGGCAGGAAGCGCATGTCGGCGACGAGATCGGCATCCGGCGGCAGCCCGTACTTGAAGCCGAAGCTCTGCAGGGTGACCGTGTGCTTCGCCGTCCCCTCCTTCGTGAAGAGGTCGGCCACCTGCGTCGCGAGCTGATGGATGTTGTACGAGGAGGTGTCGATCAGCAGGTCGGCGCTCTCGCGCACGTGCGCGAGACGCTCGCGCTCATTGCGGATCCCGTCCAGGATCGTCCCGTCCCCCTGCAGCGGGTGCGGTCTTCGCACCGCCTCGAAGCGGCGGACCAGCACGTCATCCGAGGCATCCAGGAACAGCACGCGGACATGCTGCCGAGCATCCCTCATGGCCCGCGTGACTTCGGGAAGGCCCGCGAAGAGATCTCGGCCGCGCACGTCTACGACGACCGCGACCTTGGGAAGCGCCTCTCCAGCGAGGTTCGAGAGGTCGAACAGGGGCTTGAGCATCTGCGGCGGCAGATTGTCGACGACGTACCAGTCGAGATCCTCCAGCACGTTCGCCGCGGTCGAGCGCCCGGCACCCGACATCCCGGTGACGATCAGCAGTTCGCCGGTGTCGTCGTTCGTCTCATCCGTCATGACCACCCCTACCCCCGAATCAGCCTAGCGATTCACCACCCTCTCGGATTCTGAATCCGTCAGGTGCGCGTGAATGGATGCTGCGAGCTTGGGCCCGACGCCGGGGAGCTCGGTGATCTGCTCCGGCGTCGCCTGCTTGAGAGCCGCGACCGACCCGAAATGACGAAGCAGCGCCTTGATGCGGGCATCGCCCAGCCCCGGGATCTCGGCCAGGACGCTCTGGATGTCGCGGCGACGGCGCTTGCGCTGATGCGTGATCGCGAAGCGGTGGGCCTCGTCGCGGAGGCGCTGCAGCAGATAGAGCGCCTCGCTCGTGCGGGGCAGGATCACCGGGAAGTCCTCCCCCGGCATCCACACCTCCTCGAGGCGCTTGGCGATGCCGCACAGGGCGATCTCCTCGTGGCCCGCGTCGCGGAGCGCACGTGCCGCCGCCTCGACCTGGGGCTTGCCGCCGTCGACGACGAGCAGCTGGGGCCGGTAGGCGAATCGCGGTCGCCGGCGCTCGGTCACGACCACCTCGTCATCGCCGGAGGCGCCGGCCACGGCATCCGCTCCCTGCACGGGTGCAATGATCTGCTCGGATGCCGGGCCCGCCGACAGATCGTCGCTCCGGTCGACGTAAGCCAGACGGCGGGTGAGCACCTGGTAGAGCGAATCGGTGTCGTCGGTCGTCTCGGGAACGCCGAAGGAGCGGTACTGGTCTTTGCGTGGAAGCCCGTCCTCGAAGACCACCATCGACGCGACGACGTTCGTGCCGCTGAGGTGCGAGACGTCGAAGCACTCGATCCTCAGGGGCGCCTCAGCCAGGCCCAGGGCGTCCTGCAGGTCGGTGAGTGCCTGCGTCCGCGCGACGTAGTCGCTGGTGCGCCGGGTCTTGTGGAGCATGAGGGCCTGCTGCGCGTTGAGCGTCGCGGTGCGCATGAGATCGGCCTTGCGCCCGCGCTGCGCGACCTGAAGGCTGACGTTGCGCCCTCGCCGGTCTCGGAGCCACTCCTCGAGCTCGGCGGCGTCGTCGGGAAGCTCGGGCACGAGGACCTGACGCGGGATGTCGGCCTGCTGGGCGCCGCCGTACGCGTGCTGGAGCACCTGGTCGACGAGGTCGGCGCCCGTGATGTCGAGTTCCTTCTCAATCGTGGTCGCGCGCACGCCTCGGACCCGGCCGCCGCGGATGACGAAGTGCTGGACTGTCGCGGCCAGCTCGTCCTCGGCGATGCCGAACAGATCGGCATCCGTGTCGGGGGCGAGCACCAGTGCGCTCTTGTTGAGCACCGCGTCGATGGCCTGCAGCTTGTCGCGATAGCCGGCCGCGGATTCGTAGTCCATCGCGGCCGACGCCTCCCGCATGCGCGCCGTGAGCTCACGGGTGAACCGCTGGTCGCCGCCCGACATGAACGCCACGAAGTCGTCGACGATCGCGCGGTGCTCCTCGATCGTGACCCTCATCGAGCACGGCCCCCCGCAGCGGCCGATCTGGCCGGGGAAGCACGGGCGCCCGGAGGCCATCGCCTTCTTGTACGACGAGTCGCTGCACGTGCGGATGGGGAAGACCCGGATCATCAGGTCGATCGTGTCGTGCACCGCCCAGACCTTCGGGTAGGGCCCGAAGTACTTCGCGCCCTTGATGCGGTGATTGCGCGTGACGATCACCCGTGGGGCCTCGTCGGCGAGGGTGATGGCCATGAAGGGGTAGGACTTGTCGTCCTTGTAGCGGACGTTGAAGGGCGGGTCGAACTCCTTGATCCACTGGTATTCGAGCTGCAGCGAGTCCACGTCGGTCGCGACGACCGTCCATTCGACGGAGGCCGCGGTCGTCACCATGCGCCGAGTGCGCTCGTGCAGGGTGTGCAGCGGGGCGAAGTAGTTCGAGAGGCGGGCGCGCAGGTTCTTCGCCTTGCCGACGTAGAGCACGCGGCCGTCGGCGTCGCGGAAGCGATAGACGCCGGGGTTGGTCGGGATCTCGCCGGGCTTGGGCTTGTAGGCGACCGTCGGGGTGCGAGTGGACGTGCCCATCCGCCTCAGCCGGCTTTGCGCACGTCAGCCGCGGAGGGACGGATGCCGAGCGCCTCCGCGAGGAAGGCTCCGGTGTGGCTGCGCTCGACGCGCGCGACCTGCTCCGGCGTGCCGGTGGCGATGACCTCGCCGCCGCCGGAACCGCCTTCGGGCCCGAGGTCGATCACCCAGTCCGCGGACTTGATGACGTCGAGGTTGTGCTCGATGACGATGACCGTGTTGCCCTTGTCGACGAGTCCGCCGAGAACCTCGAGCAGGCGCCGCACGTCTTCGAAGTGCAGTCCGGTGGTCGGTTCGTCGAGGACATAGATCGAGCGCCCGTTTGAGCGTCGCTGCAGCTCTGTCGCGAGCTTCACGCGCTGCGCTTCGCCGCCCGAGAGGGTCGTCGCCGACTGGCCGAGCCGGACGTAGCCGAGGCCCACGTCGACGAGGGTGCGCAGGTACCGGTGGATCGCCTGGATCGGCTCGAAGAACTCGGCCGCCTCGGAGATCGGCATCTCGAGCACCTCGGCGATGTTCTTGCCCTTGTAGTGCACGGCGAGCGTGTCGCGGTTGTACCGCTTGCCGTGGCACACCTCGCAGTCCACGTACACATCGGGGAGGAAGTTCATCTCGATCTTGATGGTGCCGTCACCGGAGCACGCTTCGCAGCGGCCGCCCTTGACGTTGAAGCTGAAGCGCCCGGGCTGGTAGCCGCGCACCTTCGCCTCGGGCGTCTCACTGAAGAGCGTGCGGACCCGGTCGAAGACGCCCGTGTAGGTCGCCGGATTGGAGCGCGGCGTGCGGCCGATGGGCGCCTGGTCGACGTGCACGACCTTGTCGAGATTGTCGAGGCCCACCACCCGGGTGTGCTTGCCCGCGACGCGTCGGGCGCCGTTGAGCTTCGTCGCGAGGACCTGGTAGAGGATGTCGTTCACGAGTGAGGACTTGCCGGACCCGCTCACGCCCGTGACCGCCGTGAGCACGCCGAGCGGGAAGTCGACCGTCACGTTCTTGAGGTTGTTCTCACGGGCGCCGACGACCGAGATCTGCCGGCTCTTGTCGATCTTGCGGCGCTTCTTCGGGGTCGGGATCTCGCGGCGACCGGCGAGGTAATCGCCGGTGATCGAGTGGCGGTCCTCGAGGAGCGACGCCAGGGGCCCGGAGTGGACGACCTCTCCCCCATCGACGCCCGCACGGGGGCCGATGTCGACGATCCAGTCGGCCGCGTGGATCGTCTCCTCGTCGTGTTCGACGACGATCAGCGTGTTGCCGAGATCGCGGAGCTTGACCAGCGTCTCGATGAGCCGGCGGTTGTCGCGCTGGTGAAGGCCGATCGAAGGTTCGTCGAGCACGTAGAGCACGCCCGTGAGGCCTGAGCCGATCTGCGTCGCGAGCCGGATGCGCTGCGCTTCGCCGCCCGAGAGCGAACCCGCCGATCGGCTGAGGTTGAGATAGTTGAGCCCCACCTCGATGAGGAACTCCAGGCGGAGCCGGATCTCGCGCAGCACCTGCGCCGCGATGATCGCCTCGCGGTCGGTGAGGTCGAGCTGGGCGAAGTACGCCTGCGCGTCCGCGAGGCTCAGGCGCGAGGCATCCGCGATGGAATGCCCGTGCACGAGCACCGAGAGGACCTCGGGCTTGAGCCGATCGCCGTGGCAGACGGCGCACGGCACCTCGCGCAGGTAGTCGGCCCAGCGCTGGCGCTGCGTGTCGGATTCGGCCTGCGTGTACTGCCGCTCGATATACGGCACCACGCCCTCGAAGCCGGACGAGTAGCGCATCTCGCGCCCGTACCGGTTCTTCCAGCGCACGGTGACCTTGTAGTTCTCACCGCGCAGCACAGCCTCGCGCACTTCGGCGCGCAGCATCCGCCACGGGGTGTCGAGTGAGAAGTCGAGGTCGTGCGCGAGTCCTTCGAGCAGCCGCTCGTAGTACTGGAAGAGGCCCTTGCCCTGGGTCGTCCAGGGAATGATGACGCCTTCGCGGATCGAGAGGTCTTGATCGCCGAGCATGAGGTCGACGTCGACCGACATGCGGGTTCCGAGGCCGGAGCACACGGGGCATGCGCCGAACGGCGCGTTGAACGAGAACGTGCGGGGCTCGATCTCGGTGAGCTGGAGCGGGTGCCCGTTGGGGCAGGCGAGCTTCTCGGAGAAGCTCTGCCAGGCGCCGTCGCCTTCTTCGTCGACGAAGTTGACCTGCACGAGGCCATCGGCGAGGCTCAGCGC